>JABSPR010000308.1 GCA_013214975.1 Flavobacteriales bacterium | reverse complement strand
AATCCCTGCCCTTGGTGTGACTTATCTACGTTCAGGCATGATAGTTCGCCTTGCATACTCTTGTCTAAATAAACAACCAACTTTGCAGACGCTCTAATAGTTCCGCTTTCGTCTTCGGCAATTACTAGGTAAGTGCTTCGACCTTTAGTGTCTACTTTGTGGTGCTTGATTTTTCCGATCATTTACCAGCCTCCCAATATAAGTCGCATATATTTCCTTCACCAAAAGATTCATCTAAATCTTCGTTTTTATCATTATCACATTCACCGCGCCTAGTTGGCTCCATTGGGTCGCCATCATATAGGCTATGCCAACTATTAAAGTACCTACAACTTGTGCAGTCCTTTTTATCTTCTGTATCTCTAAATCCGTTCATCAATAAGTCTCATATTTTCGATTCTGTCCTTCGTTCTTTCATGACCCTTATGTTCTAGGTAACAACAACAGAAGCACCACAATGATGCTGAAACAATCAGCGATGCATTGCTGTCAAATAAAAAAAGCGACAAGAGCAAAAATGCCAAGATTGGGAAAAGTAAAATTCTTATTGTTTTTTCAATCATTTGCACAATTTTGCAAGGTCGGCAGTTCTTTGATTAGGTCAATTAATTCATTTTCAATATAGATGTACTCTTCAGCGGTTAGAACAGCAATTAAACCTCCTGTTTTTTGTTTTCTCATTACCCAAACAATGTCGGAAATTTTTTCTCTTATCTCATCTTCACTTATGGTCGAACGCTTTAATTTCACCTGGATCATTTGTTCTTCCGAATAAATAGGTGTCGGCTTGTTGTTCTCGCTCATTGTTCTACCTCTAAAGCCGTTTTGCAACTTGTAGAATCTTCCATTGAATAAGTATCCTATTGGTTTCATATCGAAGGTATTTATTGTCGCCGTTAAATTACTCTGCTGTCACATGACGACTATTCATGACAGCATTTACAATAATCCCTGATACTAAGGTATCGTTTGGTTGGCCTGTGTTGGCCTGTGTTGGATTTAAAATGGATCGATAACGAGCGTAAATTTTCCGATTTTCTTTACACGTTATTATATCTGCCATAATTATTCCTATTAATTATTTTTTTAATCATTATCTCTCTCTCCTCTGGGGTCGGCATAGTATAGCCAGCCTTTAGCCTCATAATATTGATAGTGTAGTCTACTATTTTCTCTGCTTCATCTCTTGTCATATATATCCTGTTATTGTCTATCCTGTTACAATTAAGTACTTAAAGAAAACTTTGTATTTAAGTACTCCCAGTGTAATTATATATAGTTTCTTTTAAGTTCTGTCCTCGTGCAATACCCAGGTATTAATTAATGGTCTGCCGTGTAGCCTTTAGAGGTCGACTTTCTAGTTTGGCAATTCTCCCACCAGCTACACGGTACTATGTTTTTACAGACCAAGGTTAAATTTTATCTGGTGCTGAGTTCTCACAGCTTTGACACCGACTATCACGGCCTTGTATCTTAATGAACGAATTATTTCTTGTTGTTAATGAACGTTTAGATTTCTTTGCTTCGTTTATAATCTGACCACTCATGTGGCTCAACCCCTTTTGGTAAGTCAACCGCTTGCGCTACCATTCTCTCAAGTCGCTCAATGGTGTTTTTTTCCTGTCTATCAATCATGCGTTGTGTTTTCGCAATCTTATGGCGTAGGTTTATCAATTCAATTTCACACGTCCCCGTCATTGGGCTGATACATTGTATCCCGTGTTGTTTCTCTTTTCCACACTCTATACACTTTGGCATAATTGAACGTTTAGTTTTTGGGTTGATTCATGATTTCTGCAATCTTCTCTGCTTGTTCAGGTCGAATGTT
>JABSPR010000307.1 GCA_013214975.1 Flavobacteriales bacterium | reverse complement strand
ATTAGTTATTTTAAATTTATGAAAACACCACACATCCTAATTATATTCTTGCTTTTTCTAAGCATATCTGTTCGTGCACAAGACACGATTTACGAAAAAACATTTAAGAATAAGATGCTCGAAATGTCGGGTGGTAAATCTCATTTACTAATGGGTAATGAGGCTTTTCGACTTGGCGATTATAAAGGTGCCATTGCGCATTATAAAGATGTCTTGGAATTTTCAACAGAAAATGACAAAGTATATTTTAAAATGGCCCAATGTAACCTGGAATTGAAACGATATAAAAAGTGCCTGGATGATTTGAATAAAGTAGGCGATAAATCAGACGTCAAGTTGCACAATTTCCCATTTGTATTGGGAAATGCATTGCTTGGAACGGGTAATGTGGATAAAGCGTTGGAGTCTTATTTGACTTTCGAATCCTCATTAATTGGACGAGCGAGTACTGACTTCGAATTGATACGAGTTCAAAGATATATCGCTAATTGCAGAAGAGCACAAACCTATATAGATAATCCAGTAGATGTAACGATTACTAACCTTGGTGAGGAGGTAAATAGCGAGTTTGATGATTATTCTCCATCTGTTTCATTGGATGGTAAAACGATGATTCTTACCTCTAGAAGAAACGATACAAAGGGTGGCATGATTCATCCGGGCGACGGTAAGTATTTCGAAGACGTATATATTTCAACTTATAATGAAAGTTCAGAGACATGGTCTGAGTCGACCCCTATTCCTGGAAAAATAAATACAAGTGGGTTTGATGCATCTCTGTGTATAGCTCCAGACGGACAAACAATTTATTTGTATGTGAATATAAAGGGGTTAACCGGCAGTGGAGATATTTGGAGTTCTAAGTTGAGTTCGAAAGGCAAATGGAGTTCGCCTAAACCGCTGGATGAAAAGAAGGTATGGGAAGTGAAAAAGGAAATTGTTAATTCAGATTATTTCGAAAGTTCGGCTACTGTCACAGCTGATGGAAACATGATGTACTTTGTAAGCGAAAGGCCAGGAGGAGAGGGGAATGGTGATGTTTATTTTGTAGAACGTGATGAGGAAGGAGTGTGGGGAGCGCCAGAAAACTTAGGGGATGTAATAAATACTGAGCTTGATGAAATTTCTGTTTATGTAACACCGGATGGAAGAACGTTGTTCTTCAGCTCTAAGGGACATGATAATATGGGAGGCTTAGATATTTTCGTATCAAAGATGGTAGGCGGTATATGGGCAGAACCTAAGAGTCTTGGATATCCAATCAATACTGTAAAAGACGATTTACACTTTAGCTTAGCTGCTGATGGAAAGAAAGCATATTACTCTTCAGAAGTAGAAGGAGGAAACGGAGGTAGAGATATTTACCAGATCGATTTATCCAACCATCCTTTGTTTAAGTAATCCCTAGCCGAGGCATTAATAATAAGTTTCTACCACAAACTTTTCCATAAATTAAGAAGAGGCTTCGAGCTGTCTAATGAGGTGCGGATGCTTCTATCTCCTTGCTTTTTGACTTTTTTCTTAGGCTTGCCTTCTCTTATTAAATTGTAATTTAATCCTAAAGATAAGTAAGATGGGTTTCCGTGATGGTGTCCTGTAATATTTGCTTTCCCATACGTGATTTGGAATCCAAGTCCCTTTAGTGCTTTTGGTTTTGATCCTATTCCAAGAACAAATGAGTTGTAATCGTATATGCCGAGAAACGACTCGCCATCGGTAAATGCGGTGGCATAACCACAAACAAAATACAGGGATTCTGTTCCTAGCAATACATCGTATTGCATTCCTGCTCCTTGCCATAGACCTGCGTAGCCAGCAATGTCTACTGAAAGAGAGAAGTCTTCTATTTTAAGCAACCTCTGTTTGTAGTCAATAACAATTGCGGGCAATCCAGTAAGGGTGACTCCGACTTCACCATGCTTCCATAGCCCGTATCTAGTAGCTAGCGATGGATTAATGTCAATTTTTTCCGAGTTGGATGTGCCTCCTATATAATTAGTCGTAATTCCAAGGTCTAACGATGCCTTGCCTTTTTCTAAAATATTAGGCGATGTCATTCTGTTGTGTAGAGCACAAGATGAAAAAAGACAGCTGATAAGTACAGAGATAATAGTTATTCGTACCACTTCTAAATTGTTTATTGTAAAACTAGTACAGACGAATGAGAATCAATAATTGCACATTGCAAAGGGGTGAATTATTATTTGCAGAAATTGCAAATAAGCCATACTTAGTATCGCTTCAATAAAAGCTTCTTTTTAGAAGAGTACTGTCTTATTTAGGTGGCTTATATCCTTTCTCTTTAGCAAGATCTTCAAGCTTCTTCACGAACGAGGATTTGCCTTTCTTTGCCTTAGGACTTAGTTTGAACGCTTCGAGTTTATCTAAGATCTTGTTCTCATCAATAAAGAACCTCTTAATTGCCCATTGCTGTCCAAAGGTCATCATGTTTGCGAGGAAGTAATAGTAGTTCAGGCCAGATGGGAGAGAGTTAAAGATGAACAATAACATTATTGGCATAAACTTCATCATCATTTGCATTTGCTTGGCTTGCATTTCATTACCGCCACCCATTTGTGTGTTGTTCGCGCTCATAGATAGGTAAGAGGAACCAGCCATCATAATAGCAAAAAGGCTAATGTGATTTCCGTAAAAGTCAGAGATTAGAGGGATGTGCATTGTCCATGAAAAAATCTGATCATAAGACGAAAGGTCTGTTGCCCATAAGAACGATTCTTGACGAAGTTCTATAGATGCTGGGAAGAACCTAAACATTGCAAAGAGTATAGGCATTTGAATAAGCATAGGTATACATCCAGCTAAAGGATTAACCCCGGTGCTTTTGTACAAGGCCATTATAGCCTGTTGCTTTTTCATTGCATCACCACCTTCATGCTTTTTGTTGATAGCGTCGATCTGAGGCTTTAATACACGCATCTTCGCAGAAGACAAATAAGTCTTGTAAGTAATTGGGAACAGTACCATTTTAATGATAACTGTAATTAATAGGATAATAATTCCATAGCTGCTAAATACGGTGCTTAGAACATTGAATAATGGTATAAGCATCCATTTACTTACCCAGTCAATAAAAGATGGCCCTAGTTGAACGAGT
>JABSPR010000306.1 GCA_013214975.1 Flavobacteriales bacterium | reverse complement strand
GGATCATTTAGATAGATATGAATACAATATGGAGAATTACATCGCATCCAAATTCAAAATATGTAATGAGCAGGATTCGTCGTGCTACTTTATATATAACGCAGATGATGAAAATGTATCCGATAATCTATCTAAAAAAGCAAGTGATGCATGTCAACTTCCATTTACAATAGAAGGAAAGAATGAAGAAGGAGCATATAAAGAAAATGAAACAATAATTATAAATAACAACCACAAACAACTAAATATGTCGATAACAGAACTTGCCCTACAAGGCAATCATAACACATATAACTCAATGGCCGCAGGTATCATTAGTAAAGTGTTAGATATCAGAAAAGAAGTGATCCGAGAGGGTTTATCTGATTTTCAAAACGCAGAGCATCGATTAGAATTTGTAGCTAATGTACATGGCATCGAATTCGTGAATGATTCTAAGGCGACTAATGTAAATGCCACGTGGTATGCATTGGAGAGTTATACTAAACCTATTGTTTGGATAGTAGGTGGGGTAGATAAAGGAAACGATTATGACTCGTTGGCCAATATGGTTGACAGTAATGTTAAGGCTATCATTTGCTTAGGAGAAGACGTGGAGAAAATCCATGCGGCATTTGAAGGCAAAGTAGAGCAAATGGTTGATGTAATGTCAGCACAAGAAGCAGTTCAGCAGGCATACAGGATTGGTGTTAATGGAGATGTGGTACTCCTTTCACCAGCATGTGCAAGTTTCGACCTATTTGAGAATTATGAAGACAGAGGGCAACAATTTAAGAAAGCGGTAAAAGCACTTTAATATCAACTTACAAACTAGATAAAATGACAGAAAACGAGCAAATCAAAACAGGGCAGGAAGTTGCCCAAACAAACGACTTATTGTCTGCAAGAGCGAGTAGTGTAAAATCATTCGGAGCAATTGATCACCGATTAGAATTTGTTTCTAATGTAGATGGTGTAGAGTATATCAATGATTCTAAAGCAACAGATGAAAATTCTACGTGGTATTCACTTGACTTTATGAATAAGCCTGTAGTATGGATAGTAGGTACACCGGAAAGCGAAATAGACTATGATCTATTTGCCGAAAAAGTAGATGCAAAGGTAAAAGCAATTATATGCTTAGGAGAGGGAGACCCAAGTCTAAAAGCTGCATTTAAAGAGTCTGTTCAAACAATTAAAACAGGTAGTACTGTTTTGGAATGTGTTGAACTAGCAAATGAAATATCTGAAGATGGGGACATCGTGTTGTTCTCACCTGCATGCAACAGTTTCGAGATGTTCAATAACTATCAAGATAGAGGTCTCAAATTTAGAGAGGCTGTAACTGAATTGTAAGAAAAAAGTTTGAAGTCAATAACAAAATATATAAAAGGAGATAAGGTAATCTGGTTCACGGTATTTTTACTGTGTATCGCTTCTGTGTTAACGGTATATAGTTCTATCGTTACCCTAGCATTTAAATATAGGTCGGGGGATACAGAATATTACTTATTTGAACATGGTAAGATTATTATCCTTGGTTTGGGGATAATGTATCTAACTCATCTAATTCCTCATCGATACTATTCGAGGATATCTCAAATTGCACTATATCTCGTTATTCCATTACTGTTATATACCCTCTTAAAGGGTACTAACCTTAATCAGGCCGATAGATGGCTAACCTTACCAATTATTAATAAAACGTTCCAGCCTTCTGAGATAGCTAAGCTTGTATTGATAATTTACGTTGCTCGTATACTGGCCAAAAAGCAAGACCAGATCAAGGATTTTAAAGGAGCATTTTTACCAATAATAGTCCCTGTTATTACAATATGTGCGCTTATTATGCCTGCAGATTTTTCTACTGCAGCAATCCTTTTTGCTACATGTGTCATCTTAATGTTTATCGGAAGAATAAATATGAAGTACATAGGTATAATGATTGGGATGATGGGACTTGCAATGGCGTTCCTTATTCTAATTATGTGGAGTATCCCAGAAGAAACTCTTAGGGATAAAGGACGGGTACTTACTTGGAAGCATAGGATAGAAAACTTTGCAAGTGGAGAGGAGAAAGCCAACTTTCAAGCAGAACAGTCTAAAATTGCCATTGCCATGGGGGGTATCCCAGGACAAGGCCCAGGAAAAAGCGTTCAACGGAACTTCCTTCCTCACCCTTATTCGGATTTTATATTTGCCATTGTTATTGAAGAATATGGATTAATAGGGGCTTCGTTTCTAATACTATTATACCTAATACTGCTGTTCCGAGGGATTAAAATAGCCACCATATTACCAAATTCATTCGGGTCTTTTTTAGCTGTAGGTTGTTGTTATGGAATAGTATTCCAAGCATTAATTAACATGGCAGTTGCAGTTAATATATTTCCTGTAACAGGTCAAACATTACCTCTTATTAGCAAGGGAGGTACCTCAATTTGGTTTACTTGTATTGCATTAGGAATGATATTAAGTGTTAGTAGAGAAGTTGTAAACGAGAAAAATGAATATGTCAATGCCAGCGCCTAGAATAATTATAAGCGGAGGAGGCACTGGAGGGCATATCTTTCCAGCCATTGCGATTGCAAATAGGTTGAAGAAGGAAAATGATAATACGGAGATCTTGTTTATTGGGGCAAGTGATAGAATGGAAATGGAAAAAGTTCCGAATGCGGGTTATCGAATAGAAGGTTTATGGATAAGTGGATTTCAAAGAAGTTTAAACATGCAAAATCTCTCTTTCCCATTTAAACTAATTGCAAGTATGATGAAGTCGAGACGTATCATTAAGAAGTTTAAACCAGATGCTATTGTTGGTGTTGGAGGTTATTCTAGTGGACCTGTCTTGTTCAATGGTACCAGACTTAATATCCCAACTTTAATACAAGAGCAAAATTCTTTCCCCGGTATTACCAATCGCATGTTGGCTAATAAGGTGAGCAGAATATGTGTTGCTTATGATAAGATGGAAAGATTTTTTCCAAAGGATAAAATCGTAAAAACGGGTAACCCAATAAGAAGTGGAATAGGGGAAATTGAGGGTAAGAAAGAAGCAGCGATGCAATATTTTGGGTTAGATGCAAATTTGAAAACGATTCTAATATTAGGTGGCAGCTTAGGAGCTCGGTCTATTAACGAAGGAGTCACAGAAAGTATAAGTCTTCTATACGAGAATGATATCCAAGTTATTTGGCAAACAGGAAGTGGATACTATGAGGATATTATAAATGAGCTCGAGAGTACTCGCGTAGATAAGATTAAAGTGCATGCATTTATAGACAAAATGGATTTGGCTTATGCGGCATGTGATATTGTTGTGAGCAGAGCAGGAGCCATAACTATTTCAGAATTGTGTTCAGTTGGTAAGGCGACGATTCTAATTCCTTCACCAAACGTTGCGGAAGATCATCAAACAAAGAACGCGATGTCTTTAGGAGAGCACAATGCAGCATTAATGGTTAAGGATAAAGACGCTATTGATGAGTTAGGAAAAAGATCTCTGGAGTTAATTAATGATGATAGTAAAATGAAAGAAATGAGCACCAATATTAAAATGCTGGCAAAGGATAATGCGACAGAAGATATAGTAAATGAATTATTGAATTTAATACGGAATTAAGTTGGACTTGGATAGAATACAAAATATGTATTACATAGGAATTGGAGGTATCGGAATGAGCGCCTTAGCCAATTACTTCAATGGCAAAGGCCTTGAGGTTGCTGGTTATGATTTGGTGTCTTCTGAAATCACAGCTAGCCTAGAATCCAGTAATGTGAGCATCACCTATATTGATGCTGTAGATCAAATTCCATCCTCTTTTTTAGACAAGGATCAGACATTAATCGTCTATTCTGTCGCTGTACCAAAAGACAATGCCATCTTCAATTACTTTATCGAGAATGGATACAATATAATGAAGCGCTCAGAAGTGTTGGGACAAGTTTGTAATGCCGCCGATACTACAATTGCAGTTGCTGGAACACACGGTAAAACTACCACGACTTCAATGATTGCACATATGCTAAACCATGCAGGAATAGACTGTACTGCTTTTCTTGGAGGTGTAATGCAAAACGGAGAAAGTAATTTGAGAAAAGGTATAACAGATTCTATAGTTGTTGTTGAGGCAGATGAATATGATAGATCCTTTCTAACTATCAATCCAACCGTAGCAATTATTACTTCAATGGATCACGATCACATTGATGTTTATAAGGATAGAGGAGAGTTAGAAAGTGCATTCAATCAATTTGCAAATCAAACCAAAAGTGGTGGTGAAATAATAGTAAAAGAAGGGGTAAGTCTTGATGTTAATACTGGTGTTCACCAGCAATGCTATTCTGTAAATTCATCTTGCAAAATAAATGCCTCCAACATACGAATACAAGAAAATGGTTACCTATTCGATTTCAGTGGTAGCAAAGAAGATATTGCTAATATTCAATTAAACATAGGAGGAAAGCACAATGTAGAGAATGCCGTTGCAGCCATTGCAGCAGTTCAGAATTTGAATTTGAATAAAGAGCAGATTACTGAATCTATTGCAACATTCGGAGGTGTTAAAAGACGATTCGAATATCATATAAAAACGGCAAATATCATTTATATAGATGATTATGCTCATCATCCTGAAGAGTTGAAAGCATTTATTAGCTCCGTTAGGGATCTATATCCAACGAAAAAACTGACAGGTATTTTTCAGCCTCATTTATATTCTAGAACAAGAGATTTGATGGATGATTTTGTGCTCTCATTAGAGCTATTAGACGAGATGATATTATTAGATATCTATCCAGCGAGAGAATTACCAATAGAGGGAATTACATCAGAAGCCATAGCCGAGAAGGTAAATGTTGCTGAAAAAAGTGTTCTGTCAAAAGAAGCCTTAATTATAGCAATGAAAGAAAATGAATATGAAGTGGTAATGACTATAGGTGCTGGGAATATTGCAGCATTGGTTGAGTCAATTAAGAACGTACTACAATTAAAATTGAATAAGTGAATAAGGTATTGAACATATTACTTTGGGCTGTTGGAGCGGCAGCAATATTCATATTAATGGGTTTTGTTGAGGTAGAGAATCATAACAGAAAGTTTAATGAGTTGTCTATCAAAATTGATTATAAGGATCACAACTTCTTTGTTGAAGATGGCGATATAAGAAACATAATCAACAACCTCGGTTATGGTTCTAATGAGAATTTAAATGAAGTAGATCTTGTTAAAATTGAGGAGATACTGAAGAATAATTCATCCATATCTGGTGCTGAAGTTTATTCTACAATTGATGGAAACATTATGGTAGAGGTATCTCAAAGGAGACCTATTATTAGAATTTTTAGTGAAGCAGGTAATAGTTATTACATCGATGATCAGGGTGAGTTGATGCCGACATCAAACAAGTATACTTCTAGAATCATCGTAGCAAGCGGTAAAATAGAGAATGATATTACCAGTTATGGAATTGAATTAGCTGAAGGCAAAGAGGATGCACTAACCTCTGCAGATGTAAATATGCTAGACCAACTCTTTCAACTTGCAAGAAAAATAGATGGAGATCCATTTTGGAAGGCACAATTCGTTCAAGTATATGTGAATGAAGACCAAGAAATAGAACTGATACCTAGTGTAGGGAATCACAAAATAATATTAGGAGATGTTACTGATATGGAAGAGAAGCTTAAAAAGCTCAGAGTCTTCTATAAAAAAGGATTGAGTAAAACCGGCTGGAACGAATACTCAGTGATTAATTTAAAATTCAAGGATCAAATAGTCTGCACTAAAAGGTACATATAATGGAATCAACAGAAATAGTAGCGAGTCTCGATATAGGGACTACAAAAATCGCCGTAATAATTGGACGAAAGAATGAGCATGGCAAAATAGAAATATTAGGCATCGGTAAATCAGAATCGATTGGTGTAACAAGGGGTGTTGTCTCTAATATAGAGAAGACTGTTAACTCTATTCGAATTGCCGTTGAGGAAGCTGAGGCAATGGCGGGAGAGAGTGTTGAAGTAGTGAACGTTGGTATTGCTGGTCAGCATATTAAAAGTTTACAGCACAGAGGTCTTAAGGTAAGAGATAGCTTGGATACGGAGATTGGTCAAGTAGATATTGACGCTCTTATCGACGACATGTACAAATTAGTTATGCTTCCAGGTGAAGAGATAATTGATGTAATACCACAAGATTATATAGTGGATAATGAACAAGGGATTATTGATCCTATTGGAATGTCTGGAATCCGTTTAGAAGCTAATTTCCATATTATTACAGGTCAAACAACTGCTGCAAAAAACATTATTAAATGTGTGCATAAAGCAGGACTAGAAGTGGCTGAATTGATCCTTGAGCCCTTAGCATCTAGTGAATCCGTACTTAGTGAGGAAGAAAAAGAAGCTGGAGTTGTATTGGTAGATATAGGTGGAGGTACTACCGACGTTGCAATCTTCCAAGAAGCAATCATCAGACATACTGCTGTAATTCCATTCGGTGGTAATGTTATATCTGAGGATATAAAAGAAGGTTGTTCAATAATAAAGAATCAAGCAGAGCTTATGAAAGTGAAGTTTGGATCTGCATTGGCCAGTGAAAATCAAGAGAACGAAATTGTTTCTATACCAGGGTTAAGAGGAAGAGAACCCAAAGAGATCTCTCTTAAAAATTTAGCTCATATCATCCAAGCAAGAATGGAGGAGATTATTGAGCACATTCATTATGAGATTAGAAACTCCGGTTTCGAGAAAAAATTGATTGCAGGAATAGTTATAACTGGGGGAGGTTCTCAGTTGAAACATATTCCACAATTGGTAGAATTTATAACAGGCATGGATGCGAGAATAGGCTACCCTACAGAACACCTTGCGAAAGGAAATGTAGAAGTTACGAGCCCATTATTTGCAACGGGTGTGGGCTTGGTTATAAAGGGCTTCAAGTTTTATGAAAAACAAGCAGCCAGAGAAGGTAGAGTAACAACACATTCATCAAGAGTAAAAGGAGGATTTTTTGATACCATTTTTGCACGTGGCAAAGAGTGGTTTGAGAATGATACTGAGAGTTAATAAACAGAAATAATTAATAATTAAAATCCAACAAATATGAAATTTGATTTACCCAAAGAAGCGGCTTCGATCATCAAAGTGATCGGAGTTGGAGGCGGCGGCAGTAATGCCGTAAACCACATGTATAAGCAAGGCATAAAAGGCGTTGACTTTATCGTATGTAATACAGACCAACAATCGTTAGATATTAGTCCTGTACCAACAAAAATTCAATTAGGCTCGAGCCTTACAGAAGGAAGAGGAGCAGGTTCTATTCCGGATGTAGGTAAGAACGCAGCTGTTGAGAGTATCAATGAGATTAATGATCTTTTAGGACCTGATACCAAAATGTTGTTTGTTACTGCCGGAATGGGTGGTGGTACTGGTACTGGTGCAGCTCCAGTAATTGCACAGACTGCAAGGGAAAGAGGAATTCTTACAGTAGGAATCGTTACAGTGCCTTTCAATTTTGAAGGTAAGAAACGTAGACTGCAAGCTGAAGAAGGTATTCAGAAAATGCGTGATAGTGTAGATACACTACTTGTAATTTGTAACGACAAATTAAGAGAGATGTATGGTAACTTAACTCTTGTAAATGCATTCGAACAAGCTGACAATGTATTAACAACTGCTGCAAAAGGCATTGCGGAAATTATTACTGTAACAGGATCTATTAACGTGGATTTTGAAGATGTAAGAACTGTAATGACAAACAGTGGAGCTGCAATTATGGGTTCTGCTCAAGCATCAGGCGAGAACAGATCAATAAAAGCTGTTGAACAAGCATTATCTTCTCCTTTATTGAATGATAACTTGATTAAAGGTGCTCAGTATGTGCTCCTAAACATTACTTATGGTGATACTGAAGTATTGATGGATGAGATTACTGAAATCACAGATTACATTCAAGAAGAAGCAGGATTAACTGCAGATGTTATCTGGGGGCATGGTAGAGATGAAGAGTTAGGAGATAGTCTTTCTGTAACTTTAATTGCTACTGGTTTTACTTCAACTGTTGATACAGGATTTGAAGAAGGAAGAAAGTCTGAACGAAAAGTGATGAATTTGGAGGATGAAGTTTCAATGGAAGTAGAAGAGAGTCAGCCTCAAATGTCTACTAAGCCAGTTAAAACAACTCCTGTAGCTCCTCAAATTATTCATTCTCTAGATGAAGATGTTAGCACATCTAGAATGGAAGAGCCTCAAGCTTCTTTTGAATTTGATATGCGTAGAACTTCTCAGGTAGCAGAAGAAACTGCTCCAGTAAAAAAGGCTGTAGAGCCGCAAGCGACTCAAAGAGCTGAGCCTACTGCATCTGTTAGTACATCTCCATCTCCTGTTCAACAACAACAATTGGCAAACGAGAGAATGGATAAATTACGTCAACTTAGTACTCGCTTAAAGACTCCATCTGGATTGGCAGATTTAGAGAATGAGCCAGCTTACAAACGTAAGAATGTTGAGCTAGCAAGTGTAAGTCCTTCGCATGAATCGGATATCTCTAGATATACTTTATCTGAAGAGAAAAATTCGGACGGTACGCCAAATGTTGAGTTGAGAAATAATAATTCGTTCTTACACGATAACGTTGATTAAATAATGAACTTATCGGATCAAATTAATGCCGATATAAAAAGCGCGATGATAGCTAAAGAGAGGGGCCGGTTGGATGCCCTTCGAGCTGTTAAAGCTGCATTTTTATTGGCAGGTACAGAAAAAGGTAAGTCGGGAGATTTATCGGAAGAAGATTCAGTTGCAATAATTCAAAAATTGGTTAAGCAACGGAAAGAATCTTTGAGCATCTTTCAAGAACAAGGGCGAGAAGATCTGGCTGAAGTTGAGCAAGAACAAATAGGTGTGTTGGAGATCTATTTGCCTGCTCAAATGAGCGATGACGATCTAAAAGAAGAGCTGTCAGGGCTTTTATCTAAAATTGGAGCAAGTTCTGCTGCCGATATGGGTAAGGCAATGGGAGCGGCGTCTAAAGCATTTGCTGGTAGAGCAGATAATAAACGAATCTCTGGTTTAGTTCGAGAAATGCTTTCTTAAGATCTGAGGAAATGTCTAGTCCTAAATAATCGTTACAGGTTTTAGGTTGATAAAAATAGATTAATTAAAGAGCAGCAAAAACGTTTTTGCTGCTCTTTTTCATTTTATAAGTTTTAATTTTAATTGTTGATTGATCGTGCATTTGTATTGGAATTAGCATATTGCAGGACTCATGCGGTCTCCTGTTGTTATATATCTCAATACTTTCTTTAACAACTTGTTTGATAGTTTGGCTTAATAGACAAAAAGGAGTCTAATAATCCCTGTATCCCTTATTGTTATTAGCTTTAGGCCAAATAAAAGGTTATGAATAAAAAAAGTGCAAAAAATGCAGTAGTGTTTTCACCAAAAAGAGCGGCATACGAAATGGGAAACAAAAATATAAATGCCATAATTGTGGAGTTCAATTTCTAGTTGGGAAAAGAATAAATCCAGAGTTACTTTGGAAGGAATATCAGCTGGGAAAACAGACCTATTTGCAGCTATCCATAAAGCATAAATGTTCTATTCGAACCATACAGCGTAAGATCGATTTATACCTTGTCTGTATTGAATCAAAAGAGGCTAAGAGAGTTGTTGTTTTAATGGATACAACTTACTGGGGAGGGAGCTTCGGAGTAATGCTGTTTAAAGATGCTATTAGTAAAGAGAATTTACTTAAATATTATGTTAAAAACGAGACACACTTTTTGGGACACTACCAGTACGCTTTATATAATTACTGTCTTTCATAGGGTTACTGAATTTGTGTAACGCTATTTCAGGACGGAACAACATTGATATAAAAAGCCCCTTACTTTACAGTAAGGGGCTTTTTGTTTTTATTGAAGAATGATATTACATCATGCCTCCCATTCCGCCGCCCATAGGTGGCATTGCAGGAGCACCAGCTTCTTCTGGTTCGTCAGCTAAAACACATTCTGTTGTTAGAAGCATACCAGAAATAGATCCAGCATTTTCTAAGGCAACTCTTGCAACTTTAGCAGGGTCGATTACACCAGTAGAAAGTAAATTTTCATAAACTCCAGTTCTAGCGTTATATCCAAAATCTTTCTTGCCTTCCATCACTTTCTGTACTACTACAGAACCTTCTTCGCCGGCATTCTGAACGATTTGTTTTAAAGGAGCCTCTAAAGCTTTAGCGATAATTGCAATACCAGTATTTTGGTCAGCATTTTCACCTTCAACTTTAAGAACGTCTTTAATAGCTCTAATATAAGCTACACCACCTCCAGGGATGATTCCTTCTTCAACAGCAGCTTTAGTTGCACTTAATGCATCATCCACTCTATCTTTCTTTTCTTTCATCTCAACTTCAGTAGTTGCGCCAACATAAAGAACAGCAACACCACCAGCTATCTTAGCTAATCTTTCTTGCAATTTCTCCTTGTCGTAATCTGAAGTAGAAGAATCTATTTGAGCTTTAATCTGGCCGATTCTAGCTTTGATAGAAGCACTTTTACCACTTCCATTAACAACAATTGTGTTGTCTTTATCAATTGTGATTTTTTCAGCAGTCCCTAACATTGATAAATCAGCAGCTTCTAATTTGAAACCTCTTTCTTCAGAAATCACTGTACCGCCAGTAAGAATAGCGATGTCTTCCAACATTTCTTTTCTTCTGTCTCCAAATCCTGGAGCTTTAACAGCAGCAACTTTTAAAGAGCCTCTGATTTTATTTACTACTAAAGTAGCAAGAGCTTCACCATCTACATCTTCAGCAATAATTAAAAGAGATTTTCCAGTTTGAGAAGTTTTCTCTAAAAGAGGAAGTAAATCTTTCATAGTAGAAACCTTCTTGTCATATATTAAGATATAAGGGCTCTCTAATTCAACAAGCATTTTCTCTGTATTAGTAACAAAGTAAGGCGAAAGGTATCCTCTATCGAACTGCATTCCTTCAACAACATCAACCTTTGTTTCAGTTCCTTTTGCTTCTTCAACAGTTACAACACCTTCTCTTTTTACTTTACTCATGGCTTCTGCAATAAGACTACCAATTGCATCATCGTTGTTAGCAGAAATAGTTGCAACCTGACGAATTTTATCAGAATCTTCTTTTACACTAGTCGATTGTTTTTTCAAACTTGCAACTGCGGCTACAATAGCTTTATCGATTCCTCTTTTAATGTCCATTGGATTTGCACCCGATGCTACATTCTTAATTCCTGTAGCAACAATTGCTTGCGCAATTACAGTAGCAGTTGTTGTTCCATCACCAGCGATATCGTTGGTTTTTGAAGCAACTTCTTTTACCATTTGTGCTCCCATGTTTTCAATAGGATTTTTTAATTCAATTTCTTTTGCAACTGATACACCATCTTTAGTGATTTGTGGTGCACCGAATTTTCTATCGATAACAACATTTCTTCCTTTTGGTCCTAATGTTACTTTCACTGCATCTGCTAAAGCATCAACTCCTTTTTTCAGTTGATCTCTGGCTTCAGTATTAAACGTTATGCTTTTTGCCATTTTAATATGTTTTAATTATTGATAATTTTTATTAGATGACGGCCAAAATATCGGCTTCTCTCATCATTAAATACTCTCTGCCATCAAATGAAAGCTCAGTACCGGAGTACTTACCATATAAAACAGTGTTACCTGCTTTAACAGTCATTGGTTCATCTTTTTTGCCTTTACCCACAGCAATTACTTTTCCTTTTTGAGGTTTTTCTTTTGCAGTATCGGGGATGAATATTCCTCCTGAAGTTTTTTCTTCAGCCGGTGCCGATTCTACTAAAACGCGATCTCCTATTGGTTGAATTTTTACAGCCATTTTAACTTTAATTTAAATTTATATTCTAATTAATATCTTCTAGTCTCTTCGACAGACTTCAATCGCTACTCACTTTCTGTGCCAATCCGAAATACTAATATTATCTGGACATATTAGCACTACCGCTTATGATTTGTCATGATTTTAATGACAAGCTGGCATAAGATACTGCGCTATTGAGCAGCTGGAGCCTGAGGTGCTTGTTGTACTGGTTGTGTTTGGACCGGTGTAGAGTTCTCTATCTTGTCTCTCATCCTAGTATCCTGAACAGATCCACCCTCTCGATCGATAGTCATTGCAGATACAAGACTGAAGATTAAAAGTCCAATAGCTAATCCCCAAGTTGCGTTTTCAAGAGTATCCGCTGTTTTCTTAACGCTCATAATTTGATTTCCTGCAGAGAAATTAGATGCTAATCCACCTCCTTTAGAGTTTTGTATTAAGATAACAAGTGCTAGTAGCACACAAACGATCATGATTAATACTGTTATAAGTGTAGATGCCATTATTCGTCTTTTAAGTTTTCTATTTTTTTAATCTGGGTTGCAAAATAACTACTTTTTGCTGGATTTTTTACTATCAACTGTTTAAAAGCCTGTACTGCTTTACTATACTTCTTTTGGCCAATGTATATTTTTGCTAGTGTCTCCGTAACAAAGCTTTCATCTTCAATTACACTAAGTCTGGCAGTATTAACAGGAGAAAAGAATCCGTTTTTGGATGATTTTTCAATTGGACCACTTCCTAAGAAATCGTCTATTAATTTCTTTTTAGTCGCATCTTTCTTAGGTGCGCTACCATATGGATAGTATTTCAACCAATCATTGAAAGAGCGCAATTCATTATTGGTTTCAATAGTCTTTTCAACCTTGTCTTCTCTTATTGTTTCTATATTGCTTGCAGATACATCGATGGCTTCTACAAGTATTTCATTTTGAATTTTCAGAATGTCTTCAGGCTGCAATTGAATGCCTTCGGCTGTATCGATATCTTCAGAAATAGATTTATCGATTGCTGTAATTCGTTCTGTTAATAGTTGATGCATAATTAGCTCATACAGTCTTTCGCGGTTTGAGCTATAAGCAGATGCTTTTTTAAGTTGGCTATTATATTGAATGCTTTCTATGTTGTTCAGACTTTTAGCGTACAGCATGTGCGCTATCTGGAAATAAGGGAATTCCTGCGCTAGTTGTTTTAATTCAATAGCATCAGATTCATTTAGTTCCTGAGGACTTTCAATGTATTCTGTAAACTTAGATTTGTTCATTACCAGTTGTTTACCGAAGAGTCAAATATTACTTGTAAGAGTTGCTCATTAATCTTTTCGATTAAATCATCTTCAACTTCACTAATGTCATAATTATTACTGTAATCTTCATATTTAGTAAATTGTTTTTCAAAGTTTTGTTTCTCATCGTTGTTGTTAACGAATTTTACATTAACCGTAATTGAAAGTCGAGTTTGGGCAGAACTATTGTTTCCTTGTATTGCAACTGGTTTAATTAAATAACCATTCTTTACAATCGAGCCTTCATAGGACAAATCTCCATCAGATTTTACAAGGCTCAAATTTGTTTGGTTCATAAATCGATCTTTCAATGCTTCCGTAAAAGTTTGACTAAGAGTAGGAGGTGCTATCGCCGAAAAATTCTCGAAATACTGAATTGAAACAGTTTTGGTATCAGCAGATATGGAGGCTCCTGTAAACGAGTATATGCCGCATCCAGTTATGAGAATGGACAATATTAATATACCGGATAGTTGTTTTATTGTTTTCAATATATTTTAGGTTAGATCATATTCTTTAATCTTTCGGTAGAGAGTTCTCTCAGAAATGCCTAGCTCTTGTGCTGCGTATTTCCTTTTGCCTTTATGTTTATCAAGAGCTTTTATTATCAATTCTTTTTCCCTTTGTTCAAGCGATAAAGACTCTTCAGTTATTTCTTCTGGCTCGTGATATACTTCTTCTCTTGATGTTTCAACTTCAGTGTTAGTATGAATTACGACAGGCTCAATTGCTTCTTGTGTTGAATCAACTTGTTGGTAAAGTTTTTTGATAATGGTTGCTCTGTCTTCATGAACTAGAGACTCTTCGCCTTTTTCAACAAGATCGAGAACTATTTTCTTTAGTTCGGTCATGTCTTTTTTCATGTCGAAAAGCACCTTGTAAAGAATCTCTCTTTCAGAAAAATCAGTTCCACCTTTACCATCATCAACCACCATTGGAAGTTTTGAACCTTGATTTGTATCGAGATATTTGGTTAAGATTTGAAGCGAAATATCTCTGCTTTCTTCTATCACTGAAATTTGTTCTGCCACATTTTTCAATTGCCTTACATTTCCTGGCCATTGAAAGTTAGCTAAATGCCGTTGTGCTTCATCATTTAATCTAACAGAGGGCATTCTGTATTTATCGGCGTAGTCGGCAGAAAATTTTCTAAACAATAGATTTATATCTTCTTTCCTATTTCTTAGCGGAGGAATTTGAATTGGAACAGTGCTTAATCTGTAATATAAATCTTCTCTGAATTTGCCTTTACTGATGGCTTCTGCGATATTAACGTTTGTTGCTGCTATCACTCGAATATCGGTTTTGAGAACCTTCGAGGAACCTACTTTAATAAATTCACCTGTTTCAAGAACTCGAAGAAGTCTAACTTGGGTTTGCATTGGTAGTTCGGCAACTTCATCTAAAAATAGCGTCCCACCATCTGCTACTTCAAAATATCCTTTTCGAGTTTCATGCGCACCAGTAAAGGCTCCTTTTTCATGTCCGAAAAGTTCAGAATCTATTGTGCCTTCTGGAATAGCACCACAATTAACGGCTATATAAGTTCCATGCTTTCTAGCGCTGAGGTGATGGATGATTTGAGGGAATACTTCTTTTCCTGTACCACTTTCGCCATTTATAAGAACAGAGATGTCAGTTGGAGCAACTTGGGCAGCAATATTTATGGCATGACCAAGCTTGGGGGAATTCCCAATTATTCCGAAACGCTGTTTTATTTGTTGAATATCCATGAACTATTTTAGTTAGTCACTTCACCAATTAATGTTCCAGAGGTGCAAGACGTAACGATTACGTTTACATAGTCTCCTTTTTTGAAATTTTCTTTCGGAAACACGATTACTTTACTTTCAGAACTTCTTCCATAAAGTTGCTCTTTTGATCTTTTAGATACACCTTCAATAAGTACCTCAAAGGTTTTGCCGATATCTTTCAAATTGCTTTCGTGCGATAGATCGTGTTGCATCTGGATTATTTCCTCCAACCTTTTTTGTTTAATATCTTCAGGGACATCGTCAGTAAGCTTTTTTGCTGCAAAGGTGTTAGGCCGTTCGGAATACTTAAACATATACGCAAAGTCGTATTTTGAAAACTTCATTACTTCCAATGTCTCTTTGTGATCCTCGTCTGTTTCCGTACAGAATCCGGTAATAATATCTGTAGAGATTCCACAACCAGGAATAATTTCTCTTATCGAATTAATTCTTTCTTCATACCACTCACGCGTATAACCTCTGTTCATCAAGTCTAATACTCTTGAGTTTCCAGATTGAACAGGTAAGTGAATATAATTACATATATTGTAAGTCTCGGCCATTGCAATAAGTACGTCATCAGTCATGTCTTTTGGATGAGATGTAGAAAATCTTACCCTGAGTGACGTATCAACAGCTGCTACTCTTTTAAGTAATTCTGCAAAATTTACTTTTTCTTCAGAATCTTTTTCAGACCATTTATAAGAATCAACATTTTGGCCAAGAAGAGTAACTTCTTTGTATCCTTTGTCATGTAGCTCTTCACATTCTCTAACAATAGAGTGCGGATCACGACTTCTTTCTCTTCCTCTTGTAAAAGGGACTACACAAAATGAACACATGTTGTCGCAACCTCTCATTATAGAGACAAATGCTGAAACACCGTTGGAGTTAAGTCTTACAGGACTAACATCTGCATATGTTTCTTCACGTGATAGAAGTACATTAACCGATTTTTGTCCTCCTTCAACCTCTTGGATAAGGTTAGGGAGATCTCTATATGCATCTGGGCCTACAACCAGATCTACAGATTTTTCTTCCTCAAGAACTTTGTGTTTTAGCCGTTCAGCCATGCAACCAAGCATCCCAACGATCATTCCAGGGTTTCTTTTTTTTATTTTTTGAAAATCTTTTAAGCGATTACGAATCTTTTGTTCGGCGTTATCCCTAATAGCACATGTATTAAGAAGAACTACGTCTGAATCATCTATATTTTTGGTAGTCTCATAACCGGAATCTGCCAAGATAGAAGCCACGATTTCACTATCAGCAAAATTCATTTGACAACCATAACTTTCTAAATAAAGTTTTTTTGTGGCAGTAGGTTTGTCCTGCAGAGTTGGTAACTCTAGAACCTCTCCTTGTTTAGATTCGTCTATTTCTTGTGATACTTCTTCTCTTTCCATTTTCTCTTAATAATAAGATTGCAAATGTAAAGAAAAATAGAATTGCTGTCAAATTGGCAGAGGTCTAAATAAAGGGCTTAAACAGAACGTAATATGAGGATTTGAACACTCTGTTTTTAATATCTTAGAAATGAAGAATTCTTAAAATTTGATTTAAATAATATATTTGTGCAAATTTTAAAATGCATCTAAGCGCTAATTCCGCTGCATTTTTTAAGAATAACGAGTTGAAAAACGACATTTGATGGCTAAAAATTTAGTAATCGTAGAGTCTCCTGCAAAGGCGAAAACAATAGAAGGTTTCTTAGGGAAAGAGTTTGTGGTGAAGTCTTGTTTTGGGCATATCAGGGATTTGGCTGGCAAAGGTTTAGCCATTGATATTGAAAATAATTTTGAGCCGAACTACGAAGTCTCTGAAGAGAAGAAAAAAGTAGTAGATGAGTTAAAAAAATATTCTAAGAGAGCCGAAACTGTATGGCTAGCGACGGATGAGGATCGCGAGGGGGAAGCCATTTCTTGGCATTTATTAAAGGCATTAGACTTAAAAGAAGAAAATACAAAGCGTATTGTGTTTCATGAAATAACAAAGAAAGCCATATTAAAGGCAATAGAAACTCCAAGGACTATCGACAATAAACTGGTAGATGCACAACAAGCCAGAAGAGTATTAGATAGATTAGTTGGGTTTGAATTATCTCCAGTTCTATGGAAAAAAATTAAACCATCTTTATCTGCGGGAAGGGTTCAGTCTGTTGCGGTGCGGATTATTGTAGAAAGAGAGCAAGAGATAATTTCTTTTGATTCTCAGGCGTATTTTAAAGTAGCTGCAAATTTTGGTCTTAAAGATGGCGCAGTTCTTAAAGCCGAGTTGCCATCAAAGTTGAATTCTATTGAGGAGGCAAAGAAATTACTAGAGGAGTGTAAAGGATCTGATTTTACAATTACAGATATTGATACAAGACCTGGTAAAAAGTCACCTTCTGCACCATTTACAACATCTACATTACAGCAAGAGGCAAGTAGGAAATTAGGTTTTTCAGTTTCTCAAACTATGACGGTTGCTCAGAAATTGTATGAAGAAGGAAAGATTACCTATATGAGAACCGATTCGGTTAATCTATCTCAGGATGC
>JABSPR010000305.1 GCA_013214975.1 Flavobacteriales bacterium | reverse complement strand
TTTAACGGTGAATTGACTCTTTAACGGTGAATTGACTCACTAACGGTGAAATCGACTCTTAAAGGCAAATTTGAGGGCGAATTGACGTGGAAGAACAGTTATAAGAAAGAAGATCTTGTAGAATATTGATTTGTATGAGTTAGGTAATTCATAGACTCCTTCAGTCCCATGGTTAGGTAGCATTATGAGTCCACATTTTCAGGCGAAAGAGGGGTTTCCCTTAGAAAAATTCGTTTGGTGATTGGCTAAAGTACCGATAAAATCATAGTCGAATATAAAATTATAGGGAAAGACATTTGTAGAAGTATCGCTTGTAGGAACTTTCGTTTGTTCTGCTCCTTCATTTAGCTCAGCTATTTTGCCTAACGCCTCACCCAACCCATCTGAAAACTTATCAAAGTCTTCTTTATATAGAAATAGCTTGTGTTTTTCGTAATAGAATTCGCCGTTATCTTTGAATTGCTTCTTACTCTCAGTAATTGTTAGGTAGTTTTCCTTCCCTTTAGTTTGCTTAACGTCAAAAAAGTAAGTTCTCTTTCCTGCTCTTACAACCTTGGAAAATACCGGTGCTTGACCGTAATTATCTTTTCCCTCCATCTCAATCCTTTTAATATGGTTTATTTTTTAAGGCACTTGTTGTTACAAACATATAAATTATTTGCAACTAATTGATATTTAATCTAATTAATGGCTTTTTCCTCCTTTTGCTGTTTCATATAAAGGTCGAAATATTGATCTTTTAGCTGCATTAATTCATCGTGATTCCCAGTCTCAATAATTTTCCCTTCATCGATTACTATAATTTGATTAAAATCTTTCACCGCTGAAACACGATGGCTAATCATTATTGTTGTGGTATCTTTAATAACTGATTTTAAATTGTGAAGAATAGTAGATTCCGTTTTCGAATCAACAGCTGAGAGGCAGTCATCTAATATTAGAATTTTAGGATTATTGATTAGTGCACGAGCAATGCATATTCTTTGTTTCTGGCCTCCCGACAAGGTGACACCTCTTTCACCAATAAAGGTCTTGTATCTGTCAGGAAGCTCCATTATGTTATCATGTATGTCTGCTAATGTGCTGCTTTTGATAACCTCTTCTTCTGAAAGTAACTTAGAGCTGCCATAGGAAATATTAGCATGTATTGTGTCGGAGAAGAGAAAGGAGTCTTGGGGTACGTAACCAATGCTTTTTCTAAGTGAGTTTAGATTTGTTTCTCTAATGGATGTATTGTCTATAAGAATGTCGCCATTCATAATGTCTGCCATCCTCGTAATTAGATGTGCTATCGTTGATTTTCCTGAACCAGTTTTTCCAATAATGGCTAATGATTCCCCTTTTTTAACTGTAAAAGAAATGTTTCGAAGAACAGGTTGGTTCGCGTTTTTATAGGTGAAAGACACATTGTTGAATTCTACTGTTCCTTTGATTAATGTTTCGGTAAGTGCAGTATTATATACTTCAGGGTTTACATCTAGAAATTCATTTATTCTTTTTTGAGATGCAGAGGCTCTTTGAACAAGAGATGTTACCCAACCTAAAGATGCCACAGGCCATGTTAGCATATTAACATATATAACAAATTCAACTATATTACCTGTAGAAATATTCCCAGCGATAGCTTCTTTACCTCCTATGTAAATAGTTATTAATGTGCTAAGTCCAATTAAGAGTAGCATTGCTGGTAGAAAGATGGCTTCTACCTTTATAAGCTTTAATGATCTCTCTTTGTATGTTGTACACTCTTTATCAAGCTTATGGATAGTATAGTCTTCTTTTAAATAGGATTTAATAACTCTAATTCCCGAAAAGCTTTCTTGTACAAAGATTGAGAGTGTTGATAGCTGTTCTTGTACTCTCTCGCTTTGTTTGTTCATTATACTACTCACATAGTAAATGCTGATGGACAGGACAGGTAGTGGAGCAAGTACATAAAGAGTAAGCTTCACATTTACACTCAACATTGTGGTAATTAATAAAATGAATAGCACTGCCAGGTTTAAAGTATACATGATAGCCGGACCAACATACATCCGTACTCTACTTACATCCTCACTTATTCTATTTATCATATCTCCAGTTCTGTTGGAGCTAATAAATGCACTGTCCATTTTTTGATATTGACTGTATATTTCATTTTTCAAGTCAAATTCGATGTTACGCGACATTATAATTAGTGCCTGGCGCATTAAAAACATAAATAAGCCTTTCAACAGAGCAGCTCCAATAATGAGAGCAGCAAATATTATTATTTGTGATTTTGTCTCTTCGAATAAGTTTTTATCCTTGTGTTGCGCTACGTAATCAAGCTTAAGTTTCATTAAATCAAATGCTTCTCTAATTAGCTGCGCAGGCCAAATAGCAAAGGCATTGGATGCTATAATGAATAAGAAGCCTAGAAGTAATCGATAACGGTACTTGTATAGATATTTATTTAGATGTTTTAAGGATCGCATATATACAGGCTGGAAGAAAAGAGGTAATTTTGTCCTTTATCAGATTGGTGAATACCGGTACCAAAGTTAGCTTTTATCTTAGTGATAAAATATCGGTAATGACAGTCAAATTTAAAAGTTCTTTCAAGGATGTTGAACAGAAGATATATCAGGATTAAGGTGATGCAGGCTCTTTACGGAGTCTTTAAAGAGGCAGGAGGAAGTTCAAAATCAGATCAGGATCAAATGGTCTTGTCTATTGATAGAATTTACGAATTATATATATCCTTATTATTCGTTATTCCAGAAGTATTGAAGGCAATCGAAATAGATGCCGAAAGAATAGCCCAGAGATGGATTAAGGATGGCGAAAGTAATTCTCCACACGAAAAGATTATTACTAATGAGGTTATTCAACAGCTGGGTAATAATAGAGCGATACTTGCATTTTCGGAGAAATACAATGTTAAAAAAGTAATAAGTGCTGATCTTGCAATGAAGATTTTTACTAATCTGAAAAATAGCAATTTGTATGCTAGTTATAAGGCAGAAGTAAATCGTGATTTTGAGGTAGAGAAGGCATTTATTATTAAGTTCTATAGGAAATTCATATTCGATTCAGAGGAATTGGTTAATCTTCTAGAAGAAGAGAATATCCATTGGATAGACGATATGGAGTTGGCCAAAATTTCAGTTATGAAGACGATAAATGGTATTACT
The DNA here is from genome assembly GCA_013214975.1 of Flavobacteriales bacterium. NCBI lineage: Bacteria > Pseudomonadati > Bacteroidota > Flavobacteriia > Flavobacteriales > Flavobacteriales bacterium. Next base: position 28,059 of record JABSPR010000305.1, on the reverse strand, counting down.
TCAAATTCGGATGAGAATCATTCCTTAATGAAATTATATAAAGATGACAAAGAGGATAGTCAATTTGCACTCGACTTGTTTAAACAAACAATAAAGAGATCGGAGGAAATTCAGAAAATGTTGGTTGGCAAAACACAAAACTGGGATGAAGATAGAATTGCCTTTTTAGATAATCTGTTAATGAAGATGGCAATAAGCGAAGTTTTGCATTTTGCATCTATTCCTATTAAAGTTTCCATCAACGAATACATAGAAATTGCGAAGAAGTATAGTACGCCAAAAAGCGGGGCATTTATAAACGGAATACTCGATAATGTGATTGGTGAATTGGACAAGGCTAAAAAGATTAAAAAGACGGGAAGAGGGTTGATTAAATAATAGGGTTTAAATAATTAATTTAGACGACTAAACAAGTAAGTATGAGTAAGAGTTTATTAAGTTTTTGTTTTGGGTTAATAGTATTGGTTTCATCTTGTGGAAGCGAGGCTACTGAAGGAATTAGTTCGGATGTAATAAATAACCCTGCCACGGCATCAGGCGAAGAGGAAAACGAAAATGTACCTGTAATAGAGTTTTTTGAAGAGATATATGACTTTGGAACAATAGTTCAAGGTGAAGTTATAACGCATTCTTATAAATTTAAAAACACGGGTAGATCGGATTTGGTTATTTCAATAGCTAAAGGGAGTTGTGGTTGTACTGTTCCCGAATGGCCACAAGAACCGATTGCTCCAGGAGAAGAATCTGCTATAGAGGTTGTTTTTGATAGCAAGAACAAAGATGGAAAGCAGCATAAAACAATAACAATTTCAGCGAATACTTTACCAGGTACATCTGTTGTAGCATTATCGGGTATGGTAGTAGCACCAAAAAAATAAAAATATGTTTAAGGAAATAATTTTAATGGCAGGAGGAGACGGTGGTCAAAGTGGACCAGAGTTTTTTATGATGATGGGTTTAATAGTAGTAGTATTCTACTTCTTCATGATTAGACCACAACAAAAGAAACAAAAGGATCAAAAGAAATTTAGAGAGTCTTTAGCAAAAGGAGATAAGATTGTAACGATTGGAGGAATCCATGGGAAGGTAGCTGAAGTAAAAGATGCAGACACTACTGTATTAATTACTGTTGAAGGAGGCATTAAATTAAAGATTGAAAAATCGGCGATTTCAATGGATAAAATTGCTGAGATAGAAGAGAAAAAATAGTTTATCGATCATCTTTGTAATTTCTCCCGTTCGTTTGAATTCATAGATACACAAGTATGCTATCGAGGTTGTCAAATATATTTAGAGGAAAAAAAATAAATTCTAGGATATGGACATTTATGCTATGTCTTGGAATTTCTTCTTTTTTTTGGTATTTGATGGCTTTGTCTGAGACATATACAGCTTCAGTATCTTTCCCTGTCGAATACCAAAATGAAGAAAAAGGGTTGGTGTTAATGAATGATCTGCCGGACGAGCTGGTGCTTCATGTTAGATCACGTGGTTTTAACTTGATGAGTTATAAATACTTTTCTGATCACGAACCTATCGTAGTTAAAATAGAAGACCTAAAGGAGAGACGAATTAGTCAATATAGTCACCGGTTTTTATTGACAGATGATATTCGAAGTGATCTGGAGGAGCAAATCAAAGGTAAGGTTGAGGTGATTGATATTAATCCAGACACGCTTCATTTTGATTTTGATAGAAAAAGAAAGAAGATGGTTAAGGTGAAATTAATGAAAGACTTTAACTTTTTAACGCAATATCAAGTGTATGGAGATATAGCATTAGAGCCAAGTATGGTTGAAATTACAGGAGCAAAAAGCATGTTAGATACTATCACGGAAGTTCAAACAGAGCTCTTGAGTAAGATCGATCTTAAAGAAGGTTTTAGTCAAAAAGCACTGCTTTCTATGGATAGCTATAAAGGAAGAGTTATTACCAATACCGAAAGTATTAAGGTTGATGTACAAATCGAAAAGTATACCGAAGGAATAGTGGAAGCTGAAATAAAGATTGCGAATCTACCGTCGGAATACAGTATAAATACCTTCCCATCAAAAGTTAATATTAGATACTTGGTGGCCTTGCGAGACTATGAGGCGGTACAAAATGACTATTATTCTGTTAAGGCGGACTTTGCAAAAGAAAGAGTTAATCCGAATAAATTAAATTTGGAGGTTAACGAAATATCTAGAAATGTTGATGTGATTTCTATAGAACCCAATAAAGTTGAATTTATAATAAATAAATGACACTGAAAGTTGGTATAACAGGAGGGATTGGTAGTGGTAAATCTTTTGTATGTGAGGTTTTTGAAAATATGGGTGTGCCGATATTCTATGCCGACAACGAAGCAAAGAAGATTAATGAGAATCATCCAGATGCCATTACAGGTTTAAAACGAATATGCGGTGAGGAGATATTTGAAGACGGGGTTTTAAATAAAAAGAAACTCGGGAACATTATTTTTTCAGATGCTAACATTCTTGCCGAAGTGAACGGTTTAATCCATCCTTTGGTAAAGCGAGAGTTTCTTAATTGGGCCGAAACTCATAGCGATAAATCCTATGTAATAGAAGAGGCAGCAATCCTATTCGAGAGTGGTGCTAGCGAGCTGATGGATATTGTAATAACTGTTACATCTCCGCTAGAGTTGAAGATAGAACGAGTAATAGCGAGAGATTCGATCTCTAGAGAATTAGTTGAGGAGAGAATAAAGAATCAGATTGAAGACGAAGAAAGAATATCTCGTTCAGACTTTGTAATTAACAACGATGATTCGGAGATGCTTCTCCCGCAAATAGTAAAAATTCACGAAGAGATTATACGTCAAGTAAATCCCTGAGCGATTCTTTAGCTCAAATTCCGTGTAAAACCTAAAGACTCTCTTTAGGTCGTTTTTAAGAAAATAATTTGATTATTTATTTCCAGCGTGATCTGCTAAGAATTGCGCTAATCCACTATCCGTTAAAGGATGATTTAGTAATTGTAGAATTGGCTTAAGTGGACAAGTAACTACATCCGCACCATTTTCTGCACATTCAATAATATGCATAGGGTGACGAACCGATGCAGCTAATATTTGTGTTTCAAAACCGTAATTGTCATAGATTAAACGAATCTGTGCAATCAAATCGATTCCACTAAATGAAATATCATCAAGTCTACCGAGAAAAGGAGAAATATAAGTTGCTCCCGCTTTCGCTGCCAATAATGCTTGTCCTGCAGAGAATATAAGCGTACAATTCGTTTTGATGCCTTTATTGCTAAAATATTTTAATGCTTTAATGCCATCTTTTATCATTGGGATTTTAACCACGATGTTTTCATGTAGACTAGCTAAGTGATCACCTTCCTCTACCATTCCAGCAAAATCAGTAGAAATGACTTCGGCACTAATATCACCATCAGCAATATTGCAGATGTCTATGTAATGCTGGTCTACATTCTCTTTCCCGTTAATGCCTTCTTTTGCCATTAGAGATGGGTTGGTTGTTACACCATCCATTATACCTAGGTCTTGGGCTTCTCTGATCTCATCAAGATTTGCTGTGTCTACAAAAAATTTCATGGCAATAAGTTAAAAAAGTTAGCTATTCGTTAATTCGACTTAAAGGTATAAATGGTAAGCATGGATTCCCGAAAAAGAAATTAACAAAGTAGGCCAAGAAATTAACAATTCCCTTGTCTTAGCTAATTTGTTAGTGCGAAAAGCGATAGGAATAAACTTAATGTGGCAATTAAGGGATGAGATTTTGCACAAAAAAATGGGTAAGCTACTTATATCGCACCGCTACAACCATTCACCCTTGCTACCTTCCGGTCCTGGGGGAGTTCAATGGGAGCTGGTCGTATAAGACTTACCCATTGCAAACTTAATCTATTAACAATTTATTTTGATGATTTCCTGTAATTTTTTCGATTTGCCATTTACTATATTTGGCTTTTCAATTTTATAGTATGACAATACCACGAGACCCTTTAAATATAGCGAGTATAGGATGCTTGATAAATTTCACATTATTTGTGTTATTTGAAATCCTTGGTTATAATCCGTTAGGATTAGTTAGTTGGATCGGTTCCGGGCTAATTGTAGGTGTTATTGCTATGAGTATAATCAGGTATAGAGATGGAGCCTTGGATGGTATTATTTCATTTCGGCAAGCAATGTCTATAGGGATGTTAGCCTCGATCGTATATTCATCTATGTTTGCTATACTAATATATATGTACGGCACGTTTGCTAGTCCTTCTATTGTAGGGGTGCATATTCAATGGTTAAAGGATTCGATGAGCGTTATTTTTGATAGCTTTGGTGATGAAATGGCTAATGAAATTATGGAGGAACTGAAATTCATTACAATGGGGTCTATTTCTTTTGGGGATTTTCAAAGCAAACTAATCAGTGGAGCGATAATATCTTTAATAAGCTCAAATATTTTAAAAAGAAGTGAAGACGATTACGAATATGAATGATCAACTAAATCTATCTGTCGTAATACCCTTGTATAACGAGGATGAATCTCTTTCTAAACTTATAGATTGGATTACTAAAGTAATGTCTACCCAAGAGATTACTTATGAAGTACTTCTGATTGATGATGGAAGTATTGATAAATCATGGTCTGTGATTTCAACATTATCCGCTGCCGATGATCGTGTTAAAGGCATTCGGTTTTCTCGAAATTACGGTAAGTCCGCAGCTCTAAATATTGGATTTGAAGCATGTAAAGGGGAGGTCGTTATAACAATGGATGCAGACATGCAGGATAGTCCAGATGAAATCCCACCGCTTTATAATATGATTAAAGATGGTTATGACCTAGTTTCTGGATGGAAGAAAAAACGCTTTGATCCGATTATGAAGACCATCCCTTCTAAATTCTTTAATGGAGTTACAGGGCTATTAACAGGCATTAAAATTCATGATTTCAACTGTGGTCTTAAAGCATACAATGCGGATGTAGTAAAGAATATTGAGATATATGGCGAGATGCACAGATACATTCCTGTGATTGCTAAGAAATCGGGCTTTGGTAAGATCACAGAAAAAATTGTTGAACATCGAAAAAGAGAATTTGGTTCAACCAAGTTTGGCTTAGAACGCTTTGTGTTTGGTTTTTTAGATTTGTTGAGTGTTTTGTTTATTACAAGATTTAGCAAAAGACCAATGCATCTTTTTGGCTCTATGGGATCACTTTCTTTCATTGGTGGAGGAGGAGTTGCTATGTACATTATCGGAGCTAAAATATATGCACAGTTTAATCAGTTACCAGTTAGGCAGGCCACAGAACAACCATTGTTTTATTTGGCTTTATGCGCACTGATTATTGGAGTTCAATTGTTTCTAGCGGGCTTTTTAGCCGAGTTGATTTCTAGATCTTCTTCAGACCGAAACAATTACCTTGTTAAAAGTAAAATAGGTGTAGAGTAATGTTTTACTCCATTGTAATTCCTGTTTTCAATCGTCCAGATCATATTCAAGAGGTTCTGGAGTGCTTATCGAATCAGACTTTTTCAAATTTTGAGGTTATCATAGTTGAGAGTGGTTCTTCTATTAAATCAGATCAAGTTGTTGACTCGTTTAAGAAAAAACTAGACATTCAATATCATTTAAGAGGTAACGACGGACAGGGTTATTCACGAAATTATGGTATGTCTAAAGCAAAGGGAGAGTACTTTGTAATTTTTGATTCTGATTTAATCATTCCAACTACCTATATGGAAGTAGTGAATAATAGCTTAGCCAACAATTTCTTGGATAGCTATGGAGGTCCGGATAAAGCACACCACTCATTTACGATTACCCAAAAAGCGATTGATTTTGTTCTTACCTCATTTATCACAACAGGAGGGAGTAGAGGGTCTTCAAATGCAATAGCAAGGTTTCGACCCCGAAGTTTTAATATGGGCTTTTCTCGAGTAGTGTATGAAGCAACCGATGGTTATTTGTTGCCTTTCTTAGCAGAAGATTTAGAGTTTAGTATACGCGTTGAAAAACTTGGTTTTGAGTCGGGTCTTATAAACGATGCTTATGTATACCATAAGAGGAAGGAAACACTGAAAGGGTTTTATCAGCAGATGCATTTTTTTGGTAGAGCTAGGATTAATGTGAACCGATTTCATCCAGGTAACATTAAGCTGATGCATTTGGTGCCATTACTATTTTTAGGATACTTATATGTACTGTTGATTACTACCCTCTTTTATCGTGAAGAATTGCGGTTTGTTCTTGTCCCTTTGATATTGCATTCTGCCTTGCTTCTTGGTACAGCTTTGGTAATCCTTAAAAACCCGGTAACAGCAATTATAGCTGTGGTTGCTTCTTATATTCAGCTAACTGCCTATGCCTTGGGGTTAATAAAAGAAGTAGTAAATAATTCGAATCCTTTGTGATAAAAGAAGTACGTTGGCCAATAATTATTTGGCTTTAGTTAAAAATTTTCCTGCTCGTTGAACGTGAATATGGCTTTCTGCCTTAACAAGAGCTCCGCCTCCCCACATTATTAGTCCAGCAAATCCAATGGTCAATGTATTGGGTCCATATGTATTTGAGCTAATTTGAAGAGCAGCAAAATTGGCAAGAAGCATACCCACACTGAATAGTCCAATACCGATGTAGTGGTTTCTTGTGTAAAGTTTTAATTCTTGGCCGGCAGCTCTTACCTCTAATGACTGATTACTTATTACACTTCTATTTCTCGTGTCAATAGAATCTATGATATGGATTACATCTGACCTTGTAAGTGTTGTGTTTTTCAGGAGGTTCAAAGGAGCCTCTTGTGCAAACGAATTCACGGTAAGAAGTAAAGTTAAACTAATGAGTATAATAGAAATTTTAGAGAGCATAATTAGGATATTGGTCTGGTTTTGAATTTCAAAAGTATTAAATCAAATATTGAATTGAAAGGATACTTAAAATCTCAGTGTTTTTCCTTCCCTGTTAATACGTTTAATTGCAACATCCCAATCTAAAATGGTTTCACTTTCGATTTGAAGAGAGCTTATTTCTACCGCTATATTTTTACTGAATTTCATGGCTCACAGTTCCGATAAAAGTTGTTAATGACCTCTTCACTATTCCATAAAGTCATTATATGGTGTTTAGCCCAAAAGCCTTTATCCTTGTATGAAAGGTTGTAGGAAGCTTCTATTTGCTTTACTACATCTCTTGCGAGCATTGCGAGGCGAAAAAAATTCAATGGAGAACGAAGCTCAATTGATGTCACACTTACTATCATTGAAGCAAGTTAGCTATTCTTTAGCCACACTTGTTGCCGCAGGGAGGATTTCTACTTGGACCATTCTGCCGTCTTTAAATGAACCATCATAAAGCGTTTCATCTTTTTTGAAAACAAGTCTTCTGTGGTCATTAATTACATCTTCGGCAAATTCTCCGACATATTTGTTACCGTTTTTCTGGAGATAAGTACCAGTACCTGCTTTCTTTCCTTTTAGATAATCACCGGTGTATAAATCTCCATTAGAATAGGAGTAGTATTCAAATCCTTCTTGGAGTCCATTTCTCCAATCACTTCGATAATTATCTCCACTCGTCCACTGAAAAGTACCATACCCTCCATGGCAATTTCCTTGTACACACTGAGCCTTGATAGGTGAGTATGAAATTAAGCAGGTAATAATTAAGGCGTAAAATAGTTTTATTCATGATTTTTTTTAATTCTCTGAATCTCAAACGGAGTGCTGTATGTTACTGTAAATTAGTTAAAAGTGAATGTTTTCTGGCGCTAAAATACGTTCTGCGTTATTGTTCGAAGAAGTGATACGTTTTGGGCCACTTTCTTTAATCAATAATAAAAGGAGATAGAAAGAGATTAATCGAGGCGTTCGTGAAATTGAAGGAATATTGCTTGGAACTATTCTGTCTTGATGAAATCCTCCATTTCTAAGCCAGTGACTTTTTTAATCATACTGATTAAATCATAGAGGATTAATCCAGTTACTACCATCATTGGTATTGCAATTACAGGAAAACTTAGTGCTGTCATTTTTCCTAAGCTCTCATTAAATTCAGCACTCCCAGGGTCGCCAACTAGAATCCAAACGGCTAATAAATAATTTAATAATGCCGAAAGAAAGAACGATCCACCGATTAAATAAGATGAAAAATTAATTTTCTTTTGGAAGGCACCTCCTTCACCTTTTTCTAGAAAGGCATTTTTAATTTTGTCAAAGTCCATAAACGAACTAAACAGTTTAGGGACCAGCTTGTAATTGGTACGCTGAGAGGCTATAACTACGACACCTATAATCAACGGAATGGCAGTTTCTTTAATTACCATCCATTTCCGATCTAAACTTAAAAGACCGATCCCGCCAGTTAATAGAACAGAAACTAACCCAAGGATAGAGAATACGTTAAACTTTTTATGAATCAATAATTCTCGAATCCCATATCCAAGAGGGAATGTAAGAGCAATTAATAATCCATTAACTTCTCCGAAATACTCTTCATTGCTGAATTTTGACATTATCACCGAAGGGATAATTACGTTAACAGCTATGTTAACTAATGCATTTTCCTTCTTCTTTTTTTTGGCTTCTTGTTCAGTCATTTAAATACTACGATAATTAAGGTGTGCAAATTTAGGTTATAATCATTTTGAAGTGAGGAAAAGAAGAGATTTCCTGCTATTTCATTAGTAAATAATAACCTAGTTTTACTTTAGGCAAGTTTAATATAAACGAAGAATATAGAAGATAATATGGGATTGACAAATAATGATATCATCAAGAAATTAAGGGTTGCATTGAAATTGAGGGATGAGGATATCGTAGATATATTAAAGCTGGTAGATTTTAATATATCTAAAAGTGAACTAGGTGCGTTTTTCAGGAAAGAGGATCATCCTAAATACATGGAGCTTCAAGATCAAATTCTTCGTAATTTCTTAAATGGATTGGTAATCTACAAACGTGGACCAAGAGAGGATAAAAGAACACCAACTAATACTCCAAACAAAATCAATAAGAAGTTTAACTAAGTCCTAATTATCAAACGACTTAAATAATTCTATTATGATAATTAAATATTCTGATAATTTATTTCTGCAAATAGCCGGGGTAATCTACCATAACGGAGGAAGGATTATTGCCTTTATTATTTTGTCGAGTATTGCTGTATTACAGAAAGAAGTATGTTTAATTATGGGGTGGGAGGTTTTTGAACTGCCTGTTATACCAGTTAGTATTCTTGGTAGCGCTCTGGCAATATTTCTGGCATTTCGAAATAATCATGCATATGATAGATGGTGGGAAGCAAGAAAGATGTGGGGTGGCATAGTAAACACAAGTAGGTCGTTATCGATGATGATATTATCGTTTGGTTCTACCGTATATGGCAAAGGAGATGTAACAGATGAACAAGTTAAAGAGTGGCAGAGAGAAATTGTGCATCGTCATATAGCTTGGATTTACTCACTCGTACACCGATTAAGAGACATTAGGAATTGTGAATTATATGGTCATTATTTATCGGAGGATGATATTAGTCAAATTAAACCGGCTTCAAATCGTCCTGCCAGATTACTATTAATACAAGGGAAGAGTTTGCAAAAGGCTTATGAAGATGGAATAATTGAGGATTTTAGGCACATGGAATTGGTGACTCTAATTAAGGAGTTGTATTCTCTTCAAGGACAAACCGAAAGAATTAAGAATACGGTTTTTCCATACTATTATAATTACTTCACCCGAGTTTTTATGTGGTTTTTTATTATCGCTTTTCCTTATGTTTTAGTTCCATCTGTTAGTTGGTGGATTGCTATTTTGGTTAGTGTGGCGATTAATTTTGTATTCTCAATATTAGAGAAATCAGGCACGATAACGGAAGAACCATTTGAAGATAGAGCAGCGGATACACCAATGAGTTCTATTACAAGAAATATAGAAATAGATTTACTCGAAATGTTAGGCGATGACAATATACCAGAACCATGGCCAGCCGATATGGGGAAATTTAATGTGGAGTATATTAAGTAACAGCTCTTACTATGGCGAAGACACCAGTTCATTTTTTACACATCGGCAAGACTGGCGGAACGGCACTTATTAGTACGTTAAAGGAAGTTAAAGAAACAGAAGAATACTTGATTAGAATGCATCCGCATCGAGTTAAACTGATGACTGTTCCTGTAGGTCATAAAGTAGTTTTCTTTCTTCGTCATCCTGTAAATAGATTTATAAGCTCATTTTATTCAAGATTGCTAAAAGGTGCACCAAGACATAATTTGGAATGGCGACCATTAGAGGCAGAGGCATTTGCCATATTTAAAATCGCGAACGATCTCGCCGAAGGTTTAAGTTCTACGGATCTATCTCTTAAGGAAAAAGCCGAAAATGCGATGCGAAATATTTTCCATGTTCGTAATTCATTTTATGATTGGGTGGGGGATGATGATTATTTCGAATCTCGTTTGGATGATATACTGTTCATTGGGAACCAGTCTAGAATGAATGATGATTTTGAAAAACTGAAGAGTATTCTAGGTGTTTCCAAAGAGGTTAGTCTCCCTACAGATGACTTAGCTTCTCATCGTAACACATTAGAAGTAGATAAGAATCTTTCGGATATTGGAAGAAAAAATATTGAAGATTGGTACAGTAGCGATATTTTATTTTATTCCAAATGGGAAAATGGAATATATGATTGGGAAAGTTAAATCGGTATCAAAAAATTTTACAATTTTAAAGAAGAAGACATGAAATTAGACCACGAATTTTACAAGCTCCCTTTTACTTTTGACGTTGAAAAACTCCAAGAGGAAGTAGCTCAATTTACCATTGAAGATTGGACAGATAGAGGGGCGAAATCGTTCGAGGGGAATACCGCCATACAGCTTGTAAGTACAGATGGGGAAATGAACGATTCTTTTAATGGTCCGATGGAAACAACAGACTCGCTTGAAAAATGCCCTTACATTAAACAGGTTATAGCCCAATTTGATCAAGTGGTTGGGCGTTCAAGACTTATGCGCGTTGCCCCAGGGAAAACAGTTCCGCCTCATCGTGATTCTCAATATCATTGGTACAAAAGAAGTAGGCTACATATTCCCATTTTCACCTCCGATAAAGTTCGCTTCTTGTGCAACGATAAGGAGATAAACATGAAGGCAGGAGAGACATGGCTTTTAAATACGTGGGAGTTACACAGCGTACATAACGATAGCGATGAGTTCAGAGTACATTTGGTAGTCGACTTTTCACCTTCTGGGAACTTTTGGGATTTGCTAAATATGTCCTACAAACCAGGTTACGATTCAATAGAACTTGTAGATAGCAAATTTGTTGAATTTGACGAAGGCGGTTTTTGCGAAATTCTTACAGAGAAGTATTGTGTTCCCTTGGTAATGTCTGCCGGCGAAGCGGATGGTATCATGGAGTTTATTTGCCGAGAGGTGCAGTTAGACAATAGAAACAATGAATCGGATTTGGCTAAGTTTGAAAACTTGGTAAGGCTTTTTAAAAGTGATTGGAGAGCACATTGGTATAGATATGGTGCGGAAGAGGTGGGAATGGAGATTGGAACTACTATGCTTCGGAAATACTTTAATGACTTTAAAAACTTGGGTGTGCAATTGGTATTGCCCTCCGGTGCGCCAGTTTTGAATGTCGTAAAGAATTTGGTTTTTTCTAAGTTGGTGAATATGGAGCAACTTGGATCGGAAGCGGTGTAGTTGAAATTTATTGAAGTATTAGGATAATTTAATTCAAAAATGAAAACAAATAGGAACACAACTATTCTAACGATAATGTTGATGACATTGATATTATTGTCTAGCTCATGTTTGACAACGAAAACAGTTGTAGGAGAATTCAAAGAACAACAAGGAGAAGAATACAAATATTCTAAAGGAAAACAATTATGGTTATTCTGGGGATTAGTCCCTTTGGGAAGAACAAATGTAAATACACCTTCTGATGGGAACTGTGAAGTTATTACAAAATTCAAGTTTGGAGATGTTTTAATTTCAGCCCTTACCGGAGGAATTGTAACAAGTTATACGATAAAAGTAAAAGCTAAAAGAAACAACTAGCCCATAACAAAACCTAAAGCATACAGATAGCTTTTTTCTGCCATTAAAAAATAATAAATTTTTTTTTGGAATCTCGTCGATTCAACTACCAGCAATCGATTAACTCATCGCTTTCTGCTCTAACCAAATCGTTTGGATTGTAAGGGTGGTCGGTTAAGTCGGCTACGATTGCCTTCTCATTTCCAACAGTAGTAAACCCTCTCCATACGTTTGGGGGAATAGTAACCAATTGGTGGTTATCCTCACCAATAAAAAACTCTCTTGAACTCACTCCATCGTAAACAACGAGTTTTATATTGCCAGTAATAACGGCGTAATTAACGGTAGTGGTTTTGTTCTTATGCCATGCTTTTACTTTGCCAGGCAATATTGTAGAAAAGTAGATCTCTCCAAATTGATGAAATGTATCATCAGTCGATTTCATCATGTGCTTAACATCACCGCGATCGTCGGCAATAACTTTTAAGTCTCTAACGGTAACTTGGTCTACCATTATAAGGCGTCGTATTTATGGATTTGCTTCAAGCAAAGTTGATAAGCATCTTCCGTTTTATAGTTCTTATACCATTCACAGATATAATCGACCGTGGCATCGATGTTTAATTTAGGCCTCCAATCAATTTGTTTATCTGCTTTATCTATGTCCAGGAATAATAAACCAGCTTCAGACAAATTGCTAGTATCTCCTTCAATACGAAGATTTCCTGATCCCCATTTCTCAATAATAAGATCGATTACTTCTTTCACAGTAACCATAGAAGATCTTTCTGGACCAAAGTTCCATCCACCGTTTAAGTCTTCTCCTTCATATTGCCTTTTGGCTAGTTCTAAATAACCTCTTATTGGTTCCAGTACAAACTGCCAAGGTCTTGTGCTAATTGGATTTCTTATTACAATGTCTTCATTACTTTCTAATGCATTAATAGCATCCGGTACTAATCTGTCTTTCGCCCAATCTCCGCCACCAACAACGTTTCCAGCTCTAGTAGTGGCAAGTTTTAATTGAAAAGAATACCGGTAAGATTCGGCAACCATCTCTGCACAACCTTTACTTGCACTGTAAGGGTCTTGCGTACTAAAAGGGTCATCCTCTTTATATCCTTCTTGCTTCTCAATATTCAAATAGCATTTGTCTGAGGTAATTATAACAGAAGATTTTACAGGATGCTTTCGAATACATTCTAACACATTCGCTGTACCCATTACATTCGTGCTAAATGTATCAATTGGGATATCGTAAGATAATCGTACAAGAGATTGAGCCGCTAAATGTAAGATGATTTCAGGTTGGTGTTCAATAAATACTTTTTCTAAAGCGTCTAAATCTCGAATGTCGCCTCGTATATCTGTTATTTTTTTAGATAGATTCGATATTTCAAAAAGACTATTGTCGTAAAGGGTATCGTTTGAGTAGCCTATTACTTCTGCTCCCATGTCGTGTAACCAAATACACATCCAAGTTCCTTTAAACCCGGTATGGCCTGTTACCAATACTTTTTTACCTCTATAGAAATCGGAGTACGACATATGTTTTATTTATTGATTCTCTATTAAAGTAAATATTTGATTTGCCTCATGTTCGAATTGGTCTTGCGTTTGAAAATTTACGACATTTTTCAACTTCTTACAGTCTACAAATAAGTCGTCGCTATAAATTGTTTCGTCGCTAGAGTTAACCGAGATTTCTAATTCTTTTTTGTACTTATGTAGATAAGCATTTTTTACAGCGTTAGCTACTTCGTTTATCGTTCTTGTATTTTCTCCTGAAAGATTAAAAATACCTTCTGCACTTTGTTCTAAAGAAGTGATTTGTTGAAAGATGCTACAAACATCGCCCATCCAAATAAAATCTCTAGGCGCATTTCCGTTAGATTTTAAAACGATTTCCTTTTTCTCTACTGCCATTCGTGCAAGATCGTTTAGCACAAGATACCATTTCGAGGAATTAATGTCTTTCGGACAACCGTATGAATTGGTGAGGCGAATTATTGCTGATGGAATTTTATATTCTTCGCTGAACTCAGTAACGTTCTCTTCTCCGTTAAGATGACTAAGTCCATAATCATTTAAAGGAAGGGTAGGTGTGTCTTCTGTAATTATTCCTTGGAATTTTCCATAAACTTGAAAAGTAGACAAGTATATAACTTGTTTTAATTTATCTCGATTGAGGGCTTTAAGAATATTTAAGGTGCCTTGAGCGTTTGTCTTTTCGGATTCCTCTTTATAATTATCTATGAAAAAATCGTTTGAACTAGCCGCATGAATCACATATTCGAACTGTTTGTCTTTTAACGAAGCCTCACATTCGTTTTTATTTGAAATGTCGCATGAAATAAAATTGTACGAACAGTTAGGCAGAATATTTCGATTCGTTTTTGATAAGACGGTAACATTAAATCCTGCTTTGTAATAGCTCTCTGTAAGCCATGAACCTAAATTCCCTAATCCTCCAGTAATTAATATATCAGCAGACATTTTAAACAGGTATTACCAAGATTTCCATCTCGCCTCGCCAGTGTTCCAATAAGATTCAAGAAGATTTTTATCTCTCATCGTATCCATGGCATGCCAAAAACCAGTGTGCTGAAAAGCGGCCAACTTGTTTTCTGAAGCAAGTTTTTCGAGTGGTTCTCTTTCGAAAACAGTTGAATCATCTTCGATGTAATCAATAACTTTTGGCTCGCAAACAAAGAAGCCTCCATTAATCCAGGCACCATCTCCCTTTGGTTTTTCTTGAAAACTAGAAACAGATCCGTTATCAATTTGAAGGGCTCCAAATCTGCCTTCTGGCTGTACGGCTGTAACAGTAACCGTTTTGTTTTGTTCTTTATGGAAGTTAACGAGTTTATCAATATTCACATCAGAAACCCCATCGCCATATGTAAGTAGGAATGGTTTGTTACCGATATGCTCTTTGGCTCTTTTTATTCTTCCTCCAATCATAGTGTTTGCGCCAGTATCCAGTAACGTGATTTTCCAAGGCTCCGTATTTTGATTTAATATCTCCATGGAGTTGTTGCTCAAATCTATAGTAACATCATTCTGGTGAAGAAAGTAGTTCGCGAAATACTCTTTAATCACGTACCCTTTATACCCTAAGAGGATAACAAAGTCATTATATCCATAAGATGAATAGATTTTCATGATGTGCCAGATAATTGGCTTGTCGCCAATTGTTACCATTGGTTTAGGAATTGAGTGTGTCTCTTCACTTAGTCTAGTTCCTAGTCCACCTGCAAGTATTACTACTTTCATAAAATAAGATTTATGCTTTTGTACAATAATAAATAATTTCTTCTCGAGGTAATGCAAAACGTGTAGCACTTTCCTCTTCGTATTCTTTGGCGAAATAATCGACCTTAACAACGAAGCCCCCTTTTTCTAATCTTTCGTGGTAATCGAGCCCGAACATTCGTAAATGATCGTCTTGTCCAAATGCTTTCTCTCGTTCCAGAGGATTCGTGATGCTGTTGTCTTCATATGTATTTTCCATTGTGTAATCTTGTGGAGACTGCATAATTGCCCAGCCATTTGGTTTAAGCACGCGATGCATTTCGCTGATTGCTTGTATGTCGTCTTCAACATGTTCTAGCACATGATTACAGAATACTACGTCGAATGTGTTTTCTTCGAAAGGTATTTTGTGTACATCCATTTTAACCTTTGCCAGGGGAGAAACTAAATCGCCAGTTATGTAATCTATGTTTTGCATTTTCTCAAAACGATCAATAAAGCATGCTTCGGGTGCAACGTGTAAAAGCTTAATGGGGTCTTTAAAAAAATTAGTTTTCTCTTTAAGGTAAAGCCACATTAGTCGATGTCTTTCTAGTGCCAAACAATTAGGGCACAGTGCATTTTCTCTTGATGTAATTCTGCCATAAGGCATGAATTTGTTGAAATGGGCATCACAAATCGGGCAGTCTACTTTGTTTCCGAGATAAAATAATTTGAGAATTTTTAGAGCTATAGGGCTTAGTACCTGTAATACAGGACGTGGTACTTTACGGATTACTACACTTATCAATCTTTTCATCGCCAGGCTTGGTTCTTGTAAAGATATATTTTTTACTTCTTGTATTGCTGAATATAGTTGGATTTAGCGATCTGAATGTTTGATCAAATTGCATTAATTTTACTTAACCTTATAGCATTAAAATTATGAAGAAAGTATTAGTTGTTGGCCTCTGCCTAATCATGTCATTATATGGCCATACACAAACGAATCAGATGGATGCCAAAGGGTTGAGACAAGGTATTTGGAAGAAGCGATTCGAGAATGGTAAAATGGCTTATGAAGGTGTTTTTAAAGATGATGTGCCTGTTGGAGAAATGAAACGCTATGATCAGGAAGGAAAGTTATCTTCAATATTAACGTATACAGCTGGAGTGGATAAAGTTGCTGTGCAAATGTTTCATCCAAATGGTAAGAAGATGGCAACTGGAGATTATATTAATAAAGAGAGAGTAGGGCTCTGGGAAATTTATTCGATAGGCGGAATCTCAAAAGGTAGTATGAATTATTCTGCTGGTAAATTAGATGGCTTATCCGTTACCAAGTATAAAAATGGTATGGCTGCGGATAGTAGCGAGTATAAAGCGGATAAACGGCATGGAACTCGAAAAGAATTTTTTTCTGATGGGAAAATTAAAAAGGAATCAAATTATTTAGAAGGAAACTTGAATGGAAGATTAGCTATCTATTTTGCAAATGGTAAAATAAAAGTTTCTGGAAGGTATGACTCAGCCAAACGGGATGGCCTTTGGGTGATATATGACGAGAAACAACGAATCTTAAAATATCAATTGTATAGAAATGGGAAAGAAGTTTCTGAAAATGAGAATATGAAATTGATTGAAGGAAGAGGGATTAAAATATATACTCCGCTAGTAGAGGAGGAGGAAGATGGAAGGTATGATAAGATTGAAAAGAACTTGCTTAACAACGTACCATATTGAGTAAGCACGGTAAAATATTAGTTGCCATGAGTGGTGGTGTAGATAGCTCTGTTGTGGCTATGATGCTACATGATCAGGGGTATGAGGTTATCGGTATCACCATGAAAACATGGGACTACGAATCCGTTGGAGGAAGTAAGAAGGAAACTGGTTGTTGTAGTTTGGATTCTATCAACGATGCACGTCAGATGGCTGTGGAGAAAGGATTTCATCACATGATAATCGACTTGAGAGACGAATTTGGTGATTATATCATTAATAATTTTGTGGAAGAATATCTAGCAGGCCGGACTCCGAACCCTTGTGTATTGTGTAATACGCACATTAAATGGGAGGCATTACTGCGAAGAGCGAATCAGTTAGATTGTGAATTTATAGCCACAGGACATTATGCTTCAATAAGAGAAGAAAACGAACGTTACATCGTTTCTATGGGAAAAGATCAAACGAAAGATCAATCTTATGTACTATGGGGAGTTAGCCAAGAAAATTTGGCCCGAACAAAATTGCCTTTAGGTGAGTACTTAAAGTCTGATATTAAACAAATGGCTTTAGACAGTGGTTATAAAGAATTGGCAAATAAAAGCGAGAGCTATGAAATATGCTTTATTCCTGATAATGACTACCGTGGTTTATTAAAACGTAAGAACCCAGGATTAGAAGAAAGGTTGAATGGCGGGAATTTCATTTCTACAAAAGGAGAGATATTAGGTAAGCATAGGGGATTCCCATTCTATACTATTGGTCAGCGTAAGGGATTGGAAGTTGCCTTTGGTGAACCGGTTTACGTAACTAATATAAACGCAGAAACAAATACTGTTACGCTTGGGAGTCGCTTAGATCTCGAAAGAAAGTCGGTATATGTAAGAGATATGAACTGGATAAAGCGGGAAGGTATTAGTGGGGAAATGGATGTTCTTGCTAAAATTAGATATAAGGATAGTGGTACAATGTGCACTATTGAGCAAGAGGGAGATCTCATAAAAGGTATATTTCATGAAAGCGCATCAGCAATCGCTCCAGGCCAATCGGCAGTTTTTTATGAGGGGAGCGATGTTTTAGGAGGAGGCATTATATGCTAAGAGTCTTCTCTTTCTGGAAAGACAAATTTTTTATCGGCCTTTTAGCCTTTTGTTTATTTAGTTGTGATAAAAAGTCGAATGTTAGAATTGTTTTCGGCTATGATTACTACCCATCAGAGGTTGGGATGTGGAGGATTTATAATGTAGACTCCATTGCCTATGACGATTTCTATAGTCCTTCTAAGGTGGATACTTTTGTTTATGAGATAAAGGAAGTAATAGATTCTTCGTTTATCGATAACGCAGGTAACGAGACGTATAAAATAAACCGTTACAAAAGAGGATCAGATACCCTTCAGTGGGATTATAAAGAGGTCTGGACGTCTACTCTGTTGCCTTCTAGGGTTGAAGTAGTTGAAGGGAGTACTCGTTATATTAAAATGACCTTTCCAATAAATGAAGGCGAATCGTGGAATGGCAATGCATTCAATTCTGTAGGAGAAGAATCCTATATCTACTCATCTATAGATACAGAATTGGAAATAGGAGGGATTACTTTCGATAGTACACTGGTGGTAACGGAAGTAGATAATGAAAACTTAATTGAAAGAAAGTATACAGCTGCAACCTACGCAAAGAATGTAGGTGCAGTGTATAAAAGGGATATAGATATCTCCACGGAAACTAGTGGAGAAATAATAAGCGGTTTTGACTTAATCATGAGCCTGAGCTCATTTGGTAATTAGCCAATTACTTAATATCGAATTTTAATAGACTCTCATCTTCGATAAAACACTCTAACGTATCACCAGGTTTAACTGGGCCAATTCCTTCAGGTGTACCTGTGTATATAAGGTCTCCTATTTTTAACGTCATGTATTTAGATACTTCTGCTATGATAGTATCAACATCATAAAGCATCATATCAGAGTTAGATTTTTGAACTACCTCTCCATTTTGCTCTAATCTGAAGTTTACATTTTTGATATCGTCAACTTTCGACATTGGAATGAATTTGTCGTAGTATGCTCCACCATCAAAAGATTTTGCTCTTTCCCAAGGAAGACCATTTTTCATTAAATGTCCCTGAATATCTCTTTCTGTAAAGTCGATTCCTGCACCAATCTCAGAATAGTATTTATGTGCAAATTCTTTTTCAATGTTTTTTCCAACTTTGTCAATCTTTACTATGATTTCCACTTCGTAATCCATTCTTGTCGACCATTCTGGTACGTAAAAAGGTCTTGAATCCTTTACACCACACATAGTTGGTTTCGTGAAAAAAATTAAATCGTTTGGCGCAAACCCACCTAATTCTTCAATATGCGCTGCGTAGTTCTTTCCGATACAAATAATATTCATTGCAATCTGTTTTAATATGTTTAAAAAATAAGTGCGCAAAGCTAAAGAATTAGCCCGGATTTTACGATCTAAATATTCTTTCTTTTATTCACAGAATGATAGTCTTGAAAAAAGGAAATTTCGTCTTAATGTGTTTGGTTGAGAGGGGGGAGAAGGAGTAAATGGCTAGAACCTAATAAAGGCATCTTTGTAACCTAATTGTTTAATTTTCTTCACTATATCAAGCGCTTCCTTTTGGGATTTATATTGGCCAAATAAATAGCGATAGATGTTATCATCTCCTTTTACGCTTCTTACTTCATCTAATCCTTTAAAATGCTCAGGGTACTTTAGGACCCTAAAGGCACCCACTTGTATAGTGTAATATCCGAGACTCCCATAAGGAATCGCATTAGGGTTAGCTTTTCGTACTGTACTTAATTCATGACTCTGAGTACGAGATGCTACTATGTCTTTCTTTTTCGGTAGCCTTTTTAATTCTATCCTACGGTTCAATTTCCTTCCTTCTTTGGTCCTGTTAGATACAGCTGGGGAATCTTCTCCATATCCTATTGTTACAACCCTGGTTTTTTCAATACCTTTTTCAGTAAGGAATATTCTAGCGTGGTCAGCTCTCTTTTTGGATAAGTATTTATTGTATGCCCTTGTTCCTATATTATCCGTATGTCCTCCGATTTCAATATTAATTTTATTCGTGTTTAAATAATTACTCACACGAACCATTTCTTTCTTTCCTTCCAAGTTTAAAATATAACTATCGAAGTTGTAATAGATTGGTTTAAATTTGAAGCTGTCTGTTTTAGTATCCTCTTCAGTTTGACTGTCCTTCGTTTTATTCGCTGTTTCCTCTCGTACCTCTATTTTGACAGCCTCTTGTTGTTCTTTTTCTAGAATTACCGCTTCTTCTATTGCTTTTGATATTATAGCTTCTTCTATGGCTTTTAGGCTATCCTGTGCTCGTTCTCTCATAAGGTTATCAGCTAAGTATAGTTCAAGAGATTTTAAGCTATCCGCTATCGTAACTTTCCGGAGGCTATCTGTCTTCGCTAGCTGTATTGCTTTTAGGTTGAACGCCTTGATTTCTTGAAGACTATCGGCTTTATTTTTTTCTATTTTTAAAAGGGCCTCTTTTTTTAGCTCATCAGATTTTTTTTGTTTCGCTATTTTTTGTAGACGAATGGCCGTTTTAATTGAGTCTTCTTTTGCGTATATATTTTCATTTTGAATATTTAATACAATAACCGACTCCTCAAGTGGGAAGTTAGTAGAAGGAATCTTTTGACTGTGTATGTCGAAGTCTCTAATAAATGTAAATGCGCCTGTTACTTTGTCTTCTCGGGTAAGCGGACGTTCATCTATGGCATCAATTTGATACACCACGTCAAAGGTTGAGTTGAAAGGAATATTGTGCCACAATACTCTAACGTCTCTGCCTTTTACGGTAAACTCACCTCCCGAGTTTTCAACCGCAGAGGCTCTAAATCCTTCCGGGATAGTTTCGACTAAAGTTCCTTGCTCGTGAATGTCTTTTTTACTAAAATGTAGTTTTACAACATACACATTATCGTGTAGTCTTTGTATTTCTCTGGTAACTATGGCCTTTGGTTTTGCTTGTACGTCTTCAGTATCCTCGGCTCTTACTTTCTTCTTCTCTATGCTCTTAATTACTTTATCCGGAGTTATGCTTCCATTATACTTAGAAGTTTTGAAATTCAAATCGGATTCTGTTTTTTGAAGTGAATCAACTAGTCCTAAATAAGAATTAATTATTCCTCGTTCATATAAGTTTTCATATTTAGCAAATGAGTATTTCTGAATGTCAAAGAATGCATCTGATATTTCTGTATGTTGCTTTGTTTTCGTTTTCGTTAGCTCTAGTTTTTGAAATATTCCAAACTCTTCGCATTGCTTTGGTGTTTTAATAATATGTTCTTGCGGTGCATACCCAATTCTGTCAATAGTCATTTTGTAAGCCGTATTGGTAAGAAGATCGGTTGTGTACAATGCCTTGTTGGACGCAGGAGCATAGGCCATAACTTTTTTTCCTGTACCGATATTCTCATATGTAATTCTTGAGATTCCAGGAAACTGATCCTTTGCATTAATAACTCCTCTTATGGTTGTCTTGTTTATGAAGTTGCATTCTATTTCAAATGTGTAAATATCCATATCACCAGATCCTCCTTCTCTAGAAGATGCTATAAAACCTACTTTCCCTACTTCATCTGTCATGAAATAAATGTCTTTACCAGTTGAGTTAATGGGTGGTCTTAAATTTCTAGGTCGTGTCCATTTCCCGCCAATAACTTCTGAATAGAATACATCAAAGTCACCCATGCTGTTATGTCCTTTAGAAGAGAAGTATAATTTTTTACCGTCTGGTGATAAAAAAGGACTGTCTTCGTCGTATTCAGAATTAATGGTTGGACCAAGGTTTTTAGCGACTCCCCATTTGTTTTCTTCGGTTAATTGCGAAACATATAAATCTAAACCACCATAACCACCTTTTCTATTACTTGACAAAAACATCTTTGTACCATCGGTAGAAAAGAATAAGCTTGGTTCGTAAGATTTCTTATTAACCGCTTTGCTTTCTATTTCTTCAAGGTTGCTCCATTCGTTATTTATAAAATCGGTGACAAATATTTTATTTCTTTGGTAGACATATAGCTTGTTGTCGTTGTTAGCGAAGCCAACTATAGATGCCCCAACTTCAAAATTATTTAGGAGCATTTTAGGACTATTTTCTAATGTAATTGGTTTGGTCCATGTACCGTTTGTGTCTTGATGGCTTATATAAACTTTCTCATAATTAACTCCGTATTCATCTTGAGATGATCTATTTCCTCGGGAAGTGTAGATCATGGTTTTAAAGTCGGATCCAAGTACTGGCGCATATTCAGAAGCTTCCGAATTGAATCCGTTTCCAAGGGGTGTGATTACAGTGCTCTCATCTTTGTTTTCTTCAAAGAATACAGCATTCACGCACATTTCTATTTCTCGATTTAATTCCTTCATCAAGCTTGTATGCAGATAGGTGCTTTTGACTTGATCTTTAAAATGAAGGAAATAACTCATTGCACGATTGTAATTACCTATTAACTGATGGCATTTTGCGAGGTAATAAAAATTTTCAACGATGGTATCGTTTAGGATGGAATGCTCGAGAGATTTCTCTAAGTAGGGTATGCTTTTTGATTTAGAGTCGTCAGGGGAGTTGTAAATGGTAAGAGCTAATTCGAAATACAAATCAGAACTTGTTGAATCAACTTTAACCACTTCTAAATATATTCTCTTAGCAGAGTTGAAATCGTTATCTGTGAAAAACTCTCGTGCTGATTCTATTAGTTTTCTTATTTGTTTGGACCTGTCTTCTGGTTCGAAAGATTGGCTCTCGTAGTCTGTGGTTGATCTCTTAATGTATTGAGCCGATAATTCTGAGCTTGTACTTAGGTTAAGTAGCAAGAAGAAAGAAAGAATGCCGAAAACTCTTGTCCAGTTGGTTAGCATGGTTTGATTACCTTATCCAAAGGTAGAAAAGCCAATAGCCCTCAAGAGTGAAGTTGATTCATTTTATTAACAGGAAAGTGTTAGTAAGGAGAGCTAATTATTTGTCTCCAATTGGCTCGATAAGACGGACTTTAAAGAACTGGTATTTCTTGTATTCATCCCTGTTAGAGTAGGCATCATTTCTATATCTAGGCCCTGTAACAGTAGCTCTTTTTTCCACGAAAATAATATCGTCTTGAACAAAGCCTGCATTTTGAAGAGCTACAATGATATTTACTTTACCAGAGGCAGCTCTTACTTCTGCAAGTTCTTTGTTCGATTTGTA
The DNA here is from genome assembly GCA_013214975.1 of Flavobacteriales bacterium. Classification (NCBI taxonomy): domain Bacteria; kingdom Pseudomonadati; phylum Bacteroidota; class Flavobacteriia; order Flavobacteriales; species Flavobacteriales bacterium. The sequence continues at coordinate 4,834 of JABSPR010000305.1, read as the reverse complement.
TTTTCTTGTAGGCACTTTAGAGGCAGATGCCAATATTCTAACTTTTGCAGGACTCTTAGTGTTTGCGATCTGACTAGTGATTTTATCTATCATTGAAGAGAAGTTTTTAGATTCCTTTTCTAGATCTTTCATATTGTAATCAAAGTGTTCTTCGAAGATTATATTTCCTAGCTCATCTTCTGTTTTGCCAATATTAAGTTTTTCTTTGACTTCCTTAGGAATACTGGAATGATCTATTTCTAAAACGTAATCTAAATTTTTGTTTAGGCTGCTAAATTCAAAAAAACCAAACTCGTCGGTTACAACTTCCATCTTTATGCCATTTCCATCATCGATTGTCATTCTCGTATACTTCATATTGAAGTTTCCGTTGTTTTCTAATCCGTCAATATGGTTTAAGCTTTGTTGGATAGAGGCCAGGTTAGCCATGTTGAATTCAACTTCGCTGCTCGAAATAGATTGTATTAAAGTATCATTTCCGCTAATAAACATAACCTGAAGAGCACCTGCCTCATCATAAAATAATCTTCCGTAGGCAAAGGAATTGTCTACCTCGTCGGCGCAAAGGGCAGGGATAGTAACCGGTCTAAATATTGCCTTATAGGAAGACGAAATAGGTACATTAACAATTTCTTCAGATCGTAATGTGTCGCCATTGGCTACATGATTGATTTGGTATTGCATGCCACTAGGGATAATTACAGTAAATTTCCCTGTTTTTCTATTTGCTTTAAACCAAAAAATCTCTCCTGTTTGCAAGTCTGTAACCGATGCTCCTGCAACCGTATTCTCATCCATACAGAGAAATTTTCCGACAAATACGGTTAATGGTTCAATGTCTAAGATATTGAGATTGAGCATGTAAATATCTTTGTCTCCATATCCTTCTGGTCGTTCGGAAGAGTAGTAGGCTCGCTTTCCATCCGAAGATACTGTTAGATACATGTCGTTATTTACTGTATTGATAGGATATCCTAAGTTTTCGGGTTTGGTGAACATGATTTCACCATTTTCTGTTGACATTTCGGAAACGTACATGTCAAAGCCTCCCATGTTTTTGTGGCCTTTTGATGCGAAATAAAAATGAATACCATCTTGATGAATGTAAGGACATTCTTCATCGTATTCTGTATTAATGTCAGGACCGATATTTGCCGCCTTACTCCAAGTACCATCTGGTAACTTCACACATCGATAAATGTCTCTCCCGCCAAATCCAGACTTTCGATCACTTACAAAGAATAGTACATTTTCCTGGGCGTTTATTACTGCATGTGTTTCCCAATCTTTAGAATTCACATCTGATCCAAGTAAAACAGGCATGGACCATTCGACTCCCGTGTTTTCGGATACATATATGTTCCCTCCTTTATTCTCGCTACGGTACATGTACATTTTTTGGCCATCGGCACTTATTCCCAGTACAGCATCGTCTCCATTAGTATTTATATGACGACCTAATTGAAGTGGTTTTGTCCAAACTCCATTTACGCGTTTTGATGAATAAATATCTTCGTGGTAATAACCTTGGTCTGTTCTAAATCCACCAGTACTTCCTTCTCTTTTGGACGTAAATAACATGGTGTTCTCGGTTACTTCCAATACCGGGCTATATTCAGCATATCTTGTGTTGATAGAGTCGCCGAGGTTTATTACATCTATTTTAATAGGATTTTGAACATAGTCCATGGCATTATTACTTTGTTCAATATTATGCTCTGCGGTAGTTCTTAACATGTGTTTTTCACTTACAGACTCATTAAATTCTGCAAACATTTTAATAGCCTTTTTGAACTCGTAATTTAAATGGTATGCAAGAGCTAAGTAGTATTTTGCATCTGGTCCTGCTTTTTTAATAGTATGAGCAAAGGGGTCGTAATTTTTTGATATGTCTTTAATGGCCTTTTCAAGATAGGGTATAGCTTCTGTTTTTTCGTTGTATTTCAGCATATAGCATAACCCAACCTTGTAATTAAGGTTTGCATTGTCTGCATCTTCTTCAAGTAGTTTTTGGTAAATAGGAAGAGCAAGCGCATAGTTATTATTGATGTAATGGAAATTAGCATCAATAAAAGACTGCTTGAAATTACCGCTCTGACTCAATGCATTACTGCATGTTATAGCTAGTATTAATATTTGAATAAAATATTTCTTCAAATGCTATCTAATTAGTGTTACTCAAATCTAATGAATTATTAAATTTTTCTACTAGAATCAAAACTTTCTAATTCATCGGCCATCATCTTTAAAAACATACTTCCCATGGCACCATCAATTATTCTATGGTCATATGTGTGCGACATATACATCATCTGCCTAATCCCAATTGTATCACCCATTTCTGTTTCAATAACAGCTGGCTTCTTTTTTATTGCGCCAATTGCCATTATCGCAACTTGAGGTTGGTTAATAATGGGTGTACCCATGATGCTTCCAAAAGAACCAATATTTGTCATAGTATAAGTGCCATATGAGGTATCATCCGGGGTAAGCTTTTCATGTCGTGCTCTGTTTGCTAGGTCGTTAACTTTTTTAGCAATTCCTAAAAGGTTTAACTGGTCCGCATTTTTAATAATAGGTACAATTAAATTACCATTTGGAAGAGCAGTAGCCATGCCGATGTTGATGTCTTTTTTGACCAATATATTTTTTCCTTCCACAGATACGTTAACCATGGGGAAATGTTGGATTGTTTTAGCTAAGGCTTCTATAAAGATGGGAGTAAATGTTAATGATTCTCCATATATCCTTTGGAATTCTTCCTTATTCGCATTTCTCCAATTTACGATATTGGTTACGTCTAATTCGATAAAAGAGGTGACGTGTGCTGAAGTTCTTTGCGAATTCAACATGTGTGTTGATATAAGTTGGCGAACTCTATCCATTTCAATTATCTCGTCATCGCCATTTGAAACAGCTAATGGGATAGGAGGGATAGGTTCAGTGCTTTGTACCGACGGCTGGATGGATTCAATGCTTGGATCCGATTTTAAATAATTAAGAAGGTCGTTTTTCGTGAGTCTTTTGTCTTTACCGGTTCCTTGTATTTGATCTAATTGTTTTTGAGAAAGCCCTTCTTTTTTAGCAATGCTTTTTACAAGGGGAGAATAAAAACGATCGCTTTTGGTAGAAATACTCACTGTTTCTTTCTCCTTTATTTTAGGAATATTAACAGGGGTTATAGTATTAGCAGAATCCTGGTGTTCTATTTTCTTGTCTTCAATAACTGTTTTTGCAGGTGTTTCGTCAACTTCTTCTTTGGGTTTTGTAAGAGGCTTACTGGCAGAGCTGGTTTCTATTTCAGCAATTACGGCTCCAACTTGAACTGTATCGTCAATAGAATATTTTAAACTGATGATTTTACCTGTGAATGGAGAGAGGACTTCAGTATCTACTTTATCCGTTGCTATTTCAACGAGTACGTCATCTGCTTCTATAGAATCACCTTCGTTTTTTAGCCAAGAAATTATAGTTGCCTCGGCAACACTTTCCCCCATTTTGGGCAATACGACAATTTCTATAGACATGCGTTCGATTGGCTCTGACGTTTCTATGTAAATTTAAACAATCTAGAGTAAATTATATCTGAACGAGTACTCTAAGTGATCTCTGAATTATTTTGCGAAAGAAATGATGGATTTACTTCCAATTATGTAAGAGCTATTCGGAGGGGCGATTTTGTATCGGATATCCGATCTTTTTATATGCTTCATTTGATCCATAATAAGCTGTGGACTTAAATCTTTAGAGCAAAAAATAATCTCATTTAAATTGTAAATTTCTATTACTTCCTTTAATTGGTCTAGCTTTCCGATATATTCGGTTTTTATATCAATTATGGTTTTTAAGGGAGATATTAGGCCAATAAAATCGAAATTGTCGTTTTTTGAATGGAGCATATCTTTAATCCTTCCAGCCTCTGCCTTGTCTCCGATTACAGCAATTCTTCTTTGTTCAACGTCTGCCTTGCCTGGCTTAGGGTTTACTACTGCTAAGAACTTTGTGGCGATACCGGCAAAAAGAGCTAAACATGCTCGAGCATATATTGCCAAATTGAGTAGTAGCGTGAATGTTTTTGCATTCCCTTTCGAAAAGTGAGTTCTGGCAAATATTATCATGGCTTTATAAAATACAATGATGTACTTTATATTGGTACGCTTTGTACTCTCGCCTTTGTAATGTATGATTTGCGTATCCGGGAAGTAATAATTTTTATATCCAGCCTTTATTATTCGATACGAAAGGTCAACATCTTCCCCATACATAAAGTATGTTTCATCTAAAAGGCCTGTTACATCGAGGGTGCTCTTTCGAAGTAACATAAAAGCGCCAGATAAAACATCTACTTGTGCGATTTTATCTTCATCTAAATAACCGAGATGATAGGCGCCAAAAGTTTTTGATTTTGGAAACAGTAGGGTTAAACCAAACATTTTATAAAACGCAACGGTGGGAGTGGGGAAGGCTCTTTTTGACTCCGGTAAAAAATCACCTTGTCCATCTACCATTTTAACACCAAGCCCGCCAGCATCTGGCGAGGCATCCATGAATTTTACAATTTTTGTAAAAGTTTCAATGTCTACAATAGTGTCTGGGTTTAAAAGTAATACGTACTCTCCTGTAGAAGCCTTTATTGCTTGGTTGTTTGCAAATGAAAAACCTTTGTTTTCTTTGTTTTCAATACGTTTAACTAAAGGGAATTCTCTAGCCACCATAGCCATCGAATCGTCACTTGAATTATTGTCAACTACGAACACTTCGCTGGCAATATTTTCGCAAGCAATTTCAACAGATTTTAAGCACTGATTTAAAAAGTACTTTACATTGTAATTTA
>JABSPR010000304.1 GCA_013214975.1 Flavobacteriales bacterium | reverse complement strand
TTTACAGCTCGTCTACCGCCCTTTTGGCTTGTTCAATCGCCGCGAATATGTATGATGTTGAGTCTGAGTCTGAATTTGCAATTGCTATTCGTCCAAATTTCTTTCTTCCAATCTTGGCGTTTTTATGACCGTCAAAATCATACAAATCGCCGCCAGAATAGTTATACCCGTGCGACCACCTATTTATAGTTATGCTGTTGATATCTCGATCTGGATCAAAACCTGCTCCCCCGAGCATGCCTCCTAAATGTTGTTTTATTTCTTTCTCAAATTGGTCGAATGTTGTATCTAGTAACTTATACCGTCCTGCTTTAAAGTGATCGTATGGATGGCCACCGTATTCATCAGCTCCGGGAATATATACCATATTGAAAATTGCTGGCTGGTCTGGTGTTATACTATGCTGATACCCTCCCATACTAACAGGAAAATCTAAGAATGACTGGGTATGCCATCTTCCAGGACTAACTACTGCGGCAATTTTTAATTCTTTGAGCGCTTCCCAGTTTCTCATCCCAACCGAGGTGTACACCAAAGGAGATTTAACGTTTTTCTTTAATGCTGTAGCTTGATTGATTGGTAAGTCTTGTACCAAATGTGGCACCATCATATTGTAACATGCCATTATTACATTCTTGCCTTTTACCTGATATGCTTTGCCATTGTTAATATAATTCACATTTACTTTACTGGCATTTTTCACATCACCTTCATGCTCTACTTTAACTACTGTACTGTTTAGTCGAAGACGGACGATGTTACTTTTTTTATCGAGTTGATTGTACTGCATTTTTGCCAGAACAATGTCTTCCATCGTATTTCCTTCAGCAGCATTCGGGATTAGCTTTCTCACGAGAAGCCTTGCTACCCCTCCATTCCCATCTGGGAAATGATGAATGTAAGGATCGTAACTAACACCCAGGAAATCCTTGGTAGCCTTTTCACCAATTAGTTTTTCCATTACATCTCTAGGCATTCCGGGGATTAAAGAATAATATGCTTCTTTGGCACTGAAAGTATCCGCTCCACTGTTCATATAATCGCTTCCAATCCAACGCAACATCTCTAATATTTGAGGGTGAGACACATTGTAATTATTCTTGAGAACTTCGAAAAAGGGTGTATTTGTTAAGTACTCAATATGTTCTTTAGCATTATTTGCGCTGTCGTTTTTATACTCACCATTCATAACCCGACGCAATTCGTCTTTCACTCCAGCATCCAAAGGCATTTGCCTTAGCGCTTCCTCTACAGATAAGTTTTTAGGATTCTCACGCGTCATTGAATCTCCATATCCACCTAGTGCATAATTAAGCACTTTATCTTCACCATAAGTTTCCTTGTCGAAATAGGTAACATTAAAGAGCTCGTTTTTTTCATAGTAGTTTTGATCATAATATTTATCAAACCTACTTACATCTACATTTATATCATCGAGTAATTCTTTCGTTATATCACTGTACTGAGATGGATACTGCAGAGATTGAGAGCCACCGCTACCAATAACCATTTTACCATCTATATGGTGTTCGTTCCTTCTTGCATGCCCGCCGAAGTCATCGTGGTTTTCTAAGATCAATATCTTTTTGTCGTCACCATGTTCCTTCTGGTAAAAATGAGCTGCTGATAGCCCGCTTACTCCTCCCCCTACAATTATCAAATCGTATTCATCATCATCTTCGATTACAGATCCCCAATCGGATTTAGCGCCCCAAGCTCTTGCATGCGCATGCTTATAAGCAGACTCTGTACTTCCTCTCATGCCTGTTAATGATGGAGGATAATATTCAGGATCAACGAGGTTTAGAAATTTATTACTCATCGCCATGGGTGGAATCATGGTTGCACCAGCAGCTAATAAAGCACCATTTAGAAAATCCCTTCGTGTTATCTTAGCCATATTGATTATTGTTTCATTCTATCGTTCACTTCTTTCAGCTTACCTATCCTTGGAGATTTTTCTAAGCTACACACAGGAAATCGTTCCTTCAACCTTTTATGTGTCAAAGCAACTGAAGATTCTGCATATGATAATTGCCCCGGCTCATAATTACTCGTCAATGCTCCTTTCTGTATCCTTTCCACCAAGAACTTATCCTCATCATTAACTTGAGAGTTTATTTTAATATTGAGATCAGTAAGTTCACGTTCATGGTCACTCATATTCTTCCGACCAAATAAAGAATACCGAATTTCTGTTTTATCCACTCCCTTAGGTAATATTTGAAATACCCAAAGAGCCTCGTTGTTAAATTCGATGCCCATATTGTGATGCATCGTTACCTGAAACCATAATCGTTTCACCGGATGTTCAACCCGATGATCAGAGGTATGAATAAGGGCTTGATACCTTGCTTCATTGGGAGCTTTTGACGCTTTTATCCTCATCCTGAAAGTCCCGAATCCAACACCTGTCTCACACTCACCACCTTCTTCACCAACTTCTGTCATGCGTTGTAAACCAGGGTGACCAGTTGGAACATGGTAGTTTTCGTCGTAATTATCTTTGGCCAATTTCCAGTTACATTTCCAATCTTGGCCAAAAGATCCATCGATTCGTTCATAGTCATCTGTATTGTATGGAGCAATAAATTCGTCGATTGGAGCCCACTGTTCTGCAACCGACAGGCAATCACTCTCTTTCATTTTTACAAATACCATACTTCGATAAACCTCTACTTCTACTTTCTCTAATCCTAATTCCGATTTATCACAATCAGGATATCCTTTAGGTTGAGTTATTCCCTTGCACGAACCGTCTCTGTTAAATGTCCATGCATGATAATGACACTGTATTAGTTTAGTGCACCCTTTACCATCTAATAATCTTGACGCTCTATGAGAACAAACGTTTTGAAAGGCGTTAATCTTACCATCATCATCAACCATAATTATGGCACTATCTCGCCACATATCGAAAACAATATAATCTCCAGGGTTTTGAAGATCTGATTCATGACCTGCAAATTGCCAGGTTTTCAAGAAGCATTCTTCATACTCTAATTCGAGAAGTTCCTTATTCGCATATGTCCACATCGGTAAAGAAGGCCCTTTGTTGAAATCGGCCTCATCCATGTACTTTATATGGTCGTCGAACTTATCTCTTGAGATATAATTCTGTTTTAATTCTGATAACTTCATGCTATGCCTTCTTTAACATTTCGTCATTTAGGTCGGCCAATGATCCCCACTTCGGAGGCATATCCAAACCAGATACAGGAAATATTTCTCTTAAATTCTTGTGATTTAATGCCACCGTTGACTCTTGATAATGCAATGGTCCAGGCTGATAATTTTGTGTACTGGCACCTCTTTGAATTCTTTCTGTTAAAAATTTATCCTCGTCGTTTACTTGATTTATGATCTTGTAATTTAATTCGATCAATTCTTGCTCGTGTTCGTTCCTGTCTTTACGACCAAACATCGTGTATCTAACTTCTGTAGAATCCACGCCTTTTGGCAATACTTGAAATACCGATAGCACCTCGTTACTAATTTCGATACCCATATTATAGTGCATGCTCATGTTTAACCAACATCGCTTTACGGGATGATTAACTCTATGATCGGCAGTATGAATGATTGCTTGATAACGTGCTTCGTCTAAATTCTTAGAGGCGCTAATTTTCATTCTGAAAATACTAAAACCAACACCTGTAGGTAATTCTCCACCTTCTTTACCCATTTCCGTCATTCTATTTAGACCAGGGTGACCAGTTGGCACGTGGTAACTTTCGGCATAATTATCACTTGCTAATTTCCAGTTGCATTGCCAGTCTTGCCCACCAAATCCTTCACCCATTCTTTCTACCTCTTCCGTATTGTAAGCAGCCAACATATCATCGATAGGTGCAAATTGTTCTGCAGGAGTTAAGCAATCGCTTTCCAACATTTTAACGAATACCAAGCCTCTGTATATTTCTAGACCAACACGTTTTAAACCCATTTTAGATTTATCGCACTCGGGATATTCTTTAGGTTGAGTAATTCCTTTTAATGAACCATCTGTATTAAATGTCCAAGCATGGTAGTGACATTGAATTAACTTTTTACATCCTACTCCATCTAACAATCTTGAAGCACGGTGAGTACATACGTTTTGAAATGCTCTGATCTCACCATCATCACCGACCATAACAATGGCACTATCTCGCCATAAATCAAATACAACGTAGTCGCCTGGTTTTTGAAGGTCGGAAATATGAGCGGCGAATTGCCACGTTTTCAGAAAGCATTCTGTGTATTCTAATTCCAATAACTCCTCACTTGCGTATGTCCACATAGGTAACGAAGGCCCAGTATTGAACTTACTCTCATCTAAGTATTCTACATGATCATCAAACTTATCTCGTGATATAAACTCTCTTTCTGGGATTCCTTTTCCGACTGATTCCATTTCTTCTTAATGTAATTTAAATCAAATTAACTTGACTTTCATCTCAAATATAAGCCTTTACATCATTTTTATAAAACTTTTAGGCTTCTAATTTTTACTTTGTATATTTGCGGCATTAATAATATTACCATGCTTAAGGATAAATTAATTATTGATCTGAGTACAAAAGAAAAAGAAGTACTGACCGAGCTTAGTTTAAATGGACGCGAAACACTCGCCAATATTGCCAAAACGCTAGGCAGATCATTACAAGCCGTTAAATACACCATTGAAAGTTTAGAAAGCAAAGGAATAATTGAAGGCTACTATGCCATAATAGATACAAGTAATTTAGGTTTTCTCTCCTATCGAATATCCTTCAAATTACGAGACGTCACTAAAAAGAGAGAAAAGGAATTGGTGAATGAAATGATACAGTTAGAAAATATTACTTGGCTTTGGCAGGAACATGCAGAGAACGATATTGTAATTGACATTACAGCACGAAATCCTATTCATCTGAACAAACTATTGATGAATGCTTATAAAATATTAGGTTCTAATTTGGAGCAAAAGAAAGTACATGTACTTACAGAATTGCGTTATTTAAAATTCGATTTTCTAAACAAAAGCAAAAAAAGACTAGTCACTACTTCAATAGATCAAGAGCCTGTTGTTTCAAGTACAGACAAAATAGACCACCAATTAATAGACCTATTAGCATTTAATGGAAGAGAGTCTCTTGTTAATTTGGGGAAGACCCTTAGCATATCCCCAGCTTTAGTAAAACAACGAGTAGCAAATCTAATTGAGAAAAAGATAATCACCGGCTTTAATGTGAAAGTCAATTTTGAACTACTCGGCTACAGCAACCACATTGTCTACCTGTACCTTTCACAGAAGGATAATGAAAAAGCTATCATCAAGTATCTAGAGAAAAACCGCAACATAGTTAACATCGCAAGTGGCATTGGTGATGCAGATATTGACTTCGACATACAAGCTAAGTCTAATACAGAGTTGTTGTCTTTTGTAAAAGAACTGAGCTGGAAGTTTCCAAATGTTATCAAAGATTGCAAAGTACATACTATTATTAACGAGCCATTTAGGAGTTTTCACACTCCTAAGTAAACCAATAAGGCATGCACAAGTACAAATCCATCATTACCATAGCAATTGCCATGACAGCGGCTTGGACTGTTGGCCTGTTTGGTCTTCGAATACAACCACAAATGCTGATTCCTTTGATGGAAAAGTTTGATGTTTCCGATCCTGAGATTGGTAAACTTTACATGCTAGAGAATCTGTCTTACTTTATTTCTCTTCTAATTGGAAGCTTACTCATTAGCAGATATTCCAGAATTAAAATGGCCATGTTCGCCACTGCCCTTTTGGTAGGTGGTAATATTGCTTCAGCATATGCAACTAATATAGATTCCTTAATGCTCTTTCGAGTAGTTGTTTCTATTGGAGGAGGACTCGTTTCTGGTTCTGGTACCGCATCAGGATCTGCTTCGAGCGACCCGGTAAGAGCTTTTGGCTTGACAAGCATTTGTTATTTAGGGGTCTTCGCGTTAGCTCATGCATTAATCCCGCTTGCTCTTGCTTGGAATGGCGCAACGGGAGTTTATCTGGCATTGGCTGGTTATTCATTATTAGTATTCCCAGCTTATTACTGGCTCCTTCAACCAGAAGAAAGCGCAAAATCAACTGGAGGTTTATTCAACAAAATTTTAGCTGCACCTTATCGCAGCATTGCAATTGTAGCCATGCTCGGATTATTTATAAACGAACTCGGCCAAAATGGTTTGTTTACTTACGAAGATAAAATCGGCGACAACATCGGGTTATCAGCGGAGCATCGAGGAACAATTCTAGCGTCTGCTTTATTCTTAGGATTAGGTGGTGGCATACTTGCCACATGGATGGGTTCTCGATTCGGAAACTTTAAACCTTTACTTTGGGGATTAGGTATTCAGGTTTTATCCAGCTCGTACCTAATAATTAATACAGATTCTGATTTGTATTTCTACCTAATGCTGGCGCGGAATGCTACATATAGCTTTGTGATGCCTTACTTATTAGGCACACTGGCTGCCCTCGATAATGAAGGAAGATGGGCTGTTGCAGGAGATGCATTCTGGAATGCAGCCACTACTCCCGGTCCATATCTCGCCACATTAATGGTTACCTATGGTAGTTATCATATTCTCGGTTCTTGGGTTTTTCTAGCTAGCGGATTAGGCATGGCTTTCTTGTGCTACACAGCTAGAAAGGTGGATAAGATGGGGTTGAAAGGGTGAGGCTATCTACTCCCAAAATGAATAACCTACTGAGGCGCCAAATTGCTCCAAACTATTCACAAATGGAGAGCTTAAATTTAAGCTCTCAACAATAAATGGAATTGAATAAACTTTCACCATAAACCTACTATCCCGTTTTTGATATCTTAAGCCTACCTGAGGTATAAGAACACCCCTACCAGAGTTATTTATCCAATAAACATATTCTAAATTAGTCTCAACATGAACGTCACCGAAGGAAATCAAGTTAGTAAAGCCGAAAGGAATTATGGGACCTTCCATGCCATAACCCAAACCTGCTTTTATTCCCGCTTTGTAGCGTCTTTGACTTATCACAATTCTTTCACATCCTACTAAAATCAGTCCTTCAAATATCTTAAAGTCAGCTTGTAAAGTATTTCTGTACCTGATTTTAAAATCATAGGATAAAGAATCAACTTTATTACTTGCTTTCATTTGCTTTTTAGACGTAGTCGTAATATTCTGATCCTTTCTTCTTTCATTTCGATCAAAGCAGTATTCAATCATGGAATTAATTTGAAAAACAGAAAGTTTGGATACACTCTCTTTCTCATTGATGTATTCATCTATTGCATCTGAGTAATACCTAAATTTACTACCTATCCCCAATTTTAAGTTATTTGACAAGCTATATAAAATGGCAAATTCCCCACCCAATAAAAAGCCATTTACCCCATTGGGTAATGAATTAGAATTATTTCTATATGTATAGAAATCTGTTGTAGTAATATACTCTTCACTTACAATGTTCTTTACTGAGATTCCACCTTCAGCATTTATTCTAAATTCGATTTTATCTGAAGGAATTAAAGAATATTGAAGGCCCAATGGCATATCAAAAAGTCCTATCATTCTATCAATATGAATTTGATACAAATCGTAATTATCGTTTAAATAATCAAAACCATAACCTACTCGGGTATACTGCATTCCTAGTTTTATAGAAAACCCTTTAGCCAAAGGAATAAATAAAGAATAACCTACATTGAACCCATTAATTGATGTATAAGAATCATGTAATTCATCAACCAACTTGGATTCGATCACAGATGGCATCGCAATTCCTGCATTTCCCTCAATCGAGGTAATCAACCGTGAAACAATGGTTGTGTCTTGTGAAAAAACAAAAACAGGAAATAGTAAAAGAATAAGTATTGATAGTCTCACCATGTTCGAAAATGAAGGTTCGAATGTACTTTATATATTCTCAAATGTTATAATTAAGAGTTATATCCTTTTTATAAAATAACATATTGACTCACCCCTAGCCCCTCTCTCAAGAAAGAGGGGAACCCACAAATAAACGTATCGTTATAATTTTACACGAATGCCAGCCCCCTCTTTTTTTTAGAGAGGGGGTTTGGGGGTGAGTGTCTTGTACTGATATAGGTTGACAGATTTGTATGTTATTTCTGCTCTAGGTTTACAATAATAGCTTATTCCTGTAATAGGTTTACTGGTTGCTTATAATAGTTTTTCCATCTTCTTTTTAAAGTTCCTGAAG
>JABSPR010000303.1 GCA_013214975.1 Flavobacteriales bacterium | reverse complement strand
AGAGGTATAAATTGAGAGGTTCACGAACGGTTATGTGAGAGGTTTAGGGGTGAGATTCCCCTTTAGCTACTCGACTGTAGAATGTTTAGTATTTTAAATTTCAACCCCTATCACACACACATCATCAACCTGCTCGAGTTCGCCTTTCCAATTTTCGAAGGATTCAGAAATGAGTTTTTCTCTTTCATTGATTGATTTTGTATGTAGATTGATCAAGAAGCGCTTGAAGGCGTTGTACTTGAATTTCTTCCCCTTTTCCCCACCAAACTGATCGGCAAAACCATCCGTAAAAAAGTAAAGACTATCACAGGGATGCAGGATAATTTCTTCTTGAGTGAAACCTTTCATTTCTTGGTGTAATCCAACAGGTTGTCTGTTGGCTTTGTGTTCAATTAAGGAAATCCCATTATCAATAATCGTATTTCTTTCTTCTTTTTGCTCTTGAGTCAGTAACTCCGTATTGCGTACGATCCATAAAGGGTTGTAGGCTCCTGAATAGATAACTTTACTTCCGTTGAAAGCACAAAGAGCAATGTCCATTCCGTCTTTAACATCCTCACCACTTTTAGCAAAAGTTTCAATTAGTAACTCCCTTGTCTTGTCCAATATTTTAGAAGGTTCTATAATACCAAATTCTTTTATTGACCTATTGAGTGCATTAGAACAAATTACGCTTAATATAGCTCCTGGTACACCATGCCCAGTACAATCAGCAACAGCGAAAAAAGAAGTGTCTTTTAATTGCTCGAACCAATAAAAATCTCCACTTACCACATCTTTGGGCTTAAAGTATATAAAGTGGTTGGGAATGAATTTGTTTACTTCTTTAAAAGATGGCAAAGTAGCATTTTGTAATCTTTGGGCGTAGTGTATACTGTCTGTTATGTCTTGATTTTGTTTTAATACCTGTTCTTTTTGTTCTTCTATTTCATTTTTCTGTTCAATTGCTTGGTTTTTTTGTTCTTCTATTTCTTCTTTTTGCGATTTAATTTCTTGATTTTGTTTTAATACCTGTTCTTTCTGTTCTTCTATTTTATTTTTCTGTTCAATTGCCTGTTCTTTCTGTACAATTGCTTGGTTTTTTTGTTCTTCTATTTCTTTCGTTCTTATCTTTACTATATTATCTAGTTTAGTATTTAACTCTTCAGAATCATATTGAGATTTGGATCTCTCGGTGATATCTATCACTGTAGCAATTGATTTTAGCTCTTCCCTCATATAGCAATAATTGAATTCAATTACTATAGGAAATTGAGACTGATCTTTTCTCTGTCCTATTAGAATCTTACCATACCTCTTCTTTTTCCCTTCCACAATTTGATGTGTGTTTTTATCTTTATAATCTTGATCTTTTTTGAAAAAACATGGACCCAAAATTTCTATTGGTTGCCCTATTAATTCATGCTCTTTATAGCCAAACATCTGGAGTAAATTTGGATTAATCAATTCAATAATCCCTATTTCATTAGAGACTATTATTCCTTCTACAGAATTTTGGTAAAACGTTTTATAAGCTTGCTGCATAACTATTTGTAAGGATATTGTTTGTTGTTTCTTTTAATTCTCACGAGCGTCATTTTTTTTTGAGCTGAATTCAAGTAATAAATGCAACATTTTGGTTAAATAATAATTGATTCATTACAAATATAGGTGTTTCATATCCAAACCTTTTTATAGGCCTATTATTAAGTTTACCTTCTATCTGCTTAATCCTCTGTTCGTTAATACTGGTAAAGTCTGAACCTTTCCTGAAATACTGCCTAACTAGCCCATGGACTTCCTACCATTTTTCGGACAGATTTAAACAGGCATTAAGTCACATGTTTTAGTTGATTAAATTTTTCAAATTCATTTATCGTTAATCCTCCTATTCTATTTTTGTTGTACCAAGTCTCAACATATTCAAAAACAGATAATTTAGCATCCAATCTATTTTTAAAACAATAGGGATAAATGGCTTCTACCTTTAATTTCAGAAACAACATTTTATTCCGTCCAGAAAGTT
>JABSPR010000302.1 GCA_013214975.1 Flavobacteriales bacterium | reverse complement strand
TATTTGATGACCCTCAATTGAATGTAAGAGATTGGTCTGGCAAAAATCCTCTGCGCATTGTTTTAGACAAAGATCTAAGACTACCTGATTCATTAAGAATGTTTAATGACGGTGATAAAACATTAATATATACATCGATAAAAAAAGAGAATACCAGGAATAAAGAATATGTCAATATCTCTTTTGATAACAAACTGATTAATCATATAATCTCTGATCTCTACGATAGAAATGTTCAATCTGTTTTTATTGAAGGAGGCAAAACTTTAATAGAATCCTTTATTTCTTGCGGGCTATGGGACGAAGCTCGAGTGATCGTTGGCAACACGACATTTGGAAAAGGAATAGAATGTCCTAAAATTGACTTACCAACTTTTTGCATTGAAGATATCGAAGACAATAAACTACTTACCTATCGAAATCCTAATTGGCTACCTTTTTCAAACAAATCTTAGGTAAATGAAACTATTAGAAGAACTATTAAAAGTTCAATCCCCATCCGGTGAAGAAATTCACATGACTAATTATATTATCAGCTATGTTGAGCAAAATAAAGCCAACTGGAAAGTACAGCCTCAAATAATCCATAATTCAGAAACTCAAGATTGTATACTACTAGTGTTTGGTAAAAAACCAAGAGTATCTATCTATGCTCATATGGATACTACTGGATTTACAGTGAGATACAACAAAGGACTTGTTCGAATTGGAGGAGCAGATGGAGCGCCTAACGATAATTTAATTGCGACAGATAGCGAAGGGAGTATTGCTTGTAATCTTTGCATTGACCCAGAAAAGCCTCGAACTGGCTTGACGCATAACTATAATCGTGAGATTGATAGAGGAACCAGCTTAACATATAAGCCTGAATTCACTTTAAAGAATGAATACATTACATCCCCTTATTTAGATAACAGAGTTGGCTTATGGAATGTATTAAAAGTTGCAGAGACTTTGGAAAGCGGAATAATCTCATTTACCTGTGGTGAAGAAACAGATGGTGGTAGCGTTGCTAATTTAGCTCGAATTCAATACAGAGATTACGGTATCCAAAAGGCACTTATCTCTGACATTACTTGGGTTACCGACGGGGTATTCCATGGCGAAGGTGTAGCTATTTCTTTAAGAGATGGATCGGTGCCCCGGAAATATTTTGTTCAACAAGTAATTAATGTAGCCTCACGTGAAAATATTCACTTTCAATTAGAAGTAGAAGATGCTGGAGGAAGTGATGGCAGTGTTTTACAAGTTACAGATCTACCGATTGATTGGTGTTTTATTGGTGCACCTATTGATAAATGTCATACCTCAAAAGAAAAAATACATACCAGTGATATGGAATCGATGAAAGACTTATACAGCATATTAATGAAGGAGCTATAACACTTCAATATCGTACTTCAAATTTAGCGAAGTGCACTAATTGGTGCTCCGATATTTCAACATTATCCACTTGTGCCTTTTCAGGACCTGCTTTACATCTTGAAACAAATTCTTTTAGTATGGCTTCATCGCCCTCTAGTTCAACATAAACTGTTCCGTCATTTCTGTTCATAGAGAAGCCTTTTAATCCTAAATCAAAAGCTTGTGTTTCTGTAAATTTCCTAAACCACACATCCTGAACTTTACCTGAAAAAACAATTTTATAGTGTTTCATTTTATTTGTTGAGTCGGTAAAAAACGATATTCATTATTGATGACTTGAATATTTATTTCCACATTAATAATTAGCATGTACCCTTTTACCTATTTGAAGCACAAAATGATAATAACATAAAACGTAAAACGTAAACATAGTTGAACACGTAAATATGCAAAATCGTTATAGTTTTTAATAAAAAATACCTAATATTATCATCGTATAGTATAAGAGGGTCCAATTTCAATTAATTAAAAGGCATATGTCAGAATTAAAGAGTTTTCAAGAAGTATTAGAAGCGTTTTTCAACCAACACGACCAAGACAACGCAAAAGTAGCTCCCAAAATAGCAATGCGATTTGCAGGTAAGGAAAATACTGTCTTAGACCACTTGTGTAAAAAATACAACGTTGATAGAGCTACCGTTGAATATACTGCTCCGGAACCTGTTGCAAAGAAATTGAAAAAAGGAAAGAAAGAAGAGCCTGTCGCTGAGACTGAAGATGGGGCTCCTAAAAAGAGTAAAATGAAACTCATCATTATTATTGTTGCAGTACTTGTTGTTGTAGGCGGTGCTGGCGCATATTTTATGATGGGAAGTGGTGACCATGCAGATGATCACACTGAAGAAGGTTCTGGTGAAGAACATGGAGAAGAAGCAGAACACGAAGGTGGTGATGAGGCAGAAGCCGAACATGAAGAAGAAGCGGAAGCAGATAGTTCAGATATTTCTAAAGAAGAAGCGGAAGCAGATCATGAAGGTGAAGGCGACGAAAACGACGAACACGCTGAAGAAGAGCACTAAGATTATTTAGTTCTTAATCAAGAAAAACCTTCTTGGAAGTTACTTGGTTAGCCGACAAAATATTTACAATATAAATCCCTGTACTTTGTACGGGGATTTTATATTTAAGGACATTGCTATTCAGTTGTGTTTGATAAATCAATTTCCCTGTAGTGTTATAAACCTG
>JABSPR010000301.1 GCA_013214975.1 Flavobacteriales bacterium | reverse complement strand
CTGCTTCTTTTAAAGTGAATTTTTCATTCGAAAGAAAAGGTTCAATGTTTTCTCTTAGTCCAGTTGAGAAATTGTCAAAACAAACAACCTGATTGTCATTTGAAAGTAAGTTTTCGCACAAATTCGAGCCAATAAATCCAGCTCCTCCAGTTACTAAAACTCTTTGATTCTTAATTCTTTTGTAACTCACTTTATCTATTGGTTTGTGCTTAACAACATTAATGCAATTTCGAATCGAATTATTGAGGGGGCTAAATTACGAATAAAATGGGATATCAATATTAGTTTTATCGCGAAAATATTAGAAACACTGACGCTGAACTCAATTCAATTTGGGGCGTCATTTATACCCATCAGCGAAACTATTTGCTTTTAATTTCGTAATTTATTATATATTTAATACTTAAACTACGTACGAATTATATGAGGCATTCGCTATTTCTTCTTGCATTCCTATCTGCCTTTTTAGCTACCTCTCAAACGTACAATTCCTTGTCTATCGATGGAAATATTGGGTTGAACAGTGCTTTGGGTCCGTTTGCCGAAGGGTGTCAGTCAAATTATTTAGGAGTTTATCATTTAGATGTGAACTGTCGTTACATGCTAAACAATAAGTTTGGTGTTATGGGAGGGGTAGGATTCGATCGCATTAAAAACGACGAATCGGGGTATTATCAAGATCTAAATTACTTTAAAACGCATTATTTTAGATTATCATTTCAAGCTGTTTTTAATGTCGGTAGAATTGCCGAATTTGAAGATATTCATCCAAGGTTTGGTCTATTATTTCACACTGGTTTTGGATTCTCTAGTTTGAAGGATGCGCATCGATCTGTTTGGTTTAAGAATTTTAGAACTCAAGGGTCTGATGAGATGATGCATTTAATAATGGGGTTTACACCTCAATGGCGTCTTACTGATTATATGGCAATACACACTGATTTTACTTTCGTTGCGAATATTTGGCAGACAAAAACATTCGATTTCACAGGGCCAAATGAGTTTCATAAAGGTGTGGATGGAAGGATTGCAACGTTCTCGGTTGGCCTCTCCTATTATTTTGGAAGAGAGGGGCAAGGAAGAAAGCATAAAGATTGGATTTGGGATATGGATATTGCCAAACCGAGCAGTTCTCAACCTGGAGACGCAATACTTGAAAGAAATACAGTTAAAGTAGATACGACAGAAGTAAAGCCACCTGCACCGGTTAATAGGGTTACTCCTGATGACCGCGATGGAGACGGTGTTCCAAATGATATTGATGTTTGTCCAGATACACCTGGAGAAGGTGAAACAGGTTGTCCAAATTCGGATAGTGACGGCGATGGTATCGTTAATACATTGGATGATTGCCCTGATGTGAAAGGGTCCCTTTCAAGTGGTGGTTGTCCTGAAATTGATGGGGCTTCGAAAAATGCGATCGATGAAGGAATGCGAGAGGTTCATTTTGAAGATGGGACAGATGTTATTCAGATTGAATCAAATGGTCATTTAGATAAAATTGTAAAGATCTTAATTGATCACCCAGAATATAATTTGGATATTGATGCGCACACTAATGAGGAGGCTGCGGAAGGCTCTAATTTGTCTTTGTCTAGGGCAAGAGCAAAAAGAATTAAAGATTATTTAATCTCGAAAGGAATAGAGAAAGAAAGATTAAAGGCAGAAGGATTTGGTTCTATTATCCCTGTTTACGGTAATGAAACTCGTATTGAATTCAAGATAACCTTCTAATAGGAATTTACAAGAGCTTTTTCAGGCAATTAGTCAATGATTGT
>JABSPR010000300.1 GCA_013214975.1 Flavobacteriales bacterium | reverse complement strand
AAATAAACATTCTTCTTAAATCTGTAATGAGACCAGAATTCATTAATCGAATCGACGATACAGTAATATTTAACCGACTTAGTAAAAAAGAGATAAAGGAGATAGTTCAGATACAACTCAATCTACTTTCTAAGCTTCTAGCGGATAAGAAAATAAGCATCGTACCAAGTAAGGAAGCAATCGACTACTTAGTAAAAGAAGGCTATGACCCTCAATACGGAGCTCGACCAATAAAACGATTGATACAAAAAAAGGTACTTAATGAGCTTTCTAAAGAAATACTCAAATCGAACGTGGAAGATGGTGCACACCTAATTCTGGATATCTTTAACGAGCAATTTGTGTTTAGAAAACCAATAAACGAGACTGAAGAGGCACGGTTGAACTAGATCTTAACGACCCAATTGTGCTTATCTTCTCCTTTACCAAGTTTTATAGCCTCTAGCCTACTTAATATCTCTAGAGATTTTGACCTAGTACTTATTTCAGGTAATTCGTAATCAGTTCCATTATAACCGATGGTTTTAATGTGCGTGATAGTAACTGCTGTACCAGTTCCATATGCATCTTGCAATGTACCTGCAGCATGAGCGTCTATTACCTCAGCAACTGAAATTGGTCGTTCTTCTACGTTGTATCCAAGATCTCGTGCAATAGTCAATACACTGTCTCTAGTTACTCCAGCAAGAATTGTATTTCCAGGAAGAGGTGTAATAATAGTATCATCTATGATAAACATCAAATTCATAGTACCAGATTCTTCTATATACTTATGCTCTTTGGCGTCTGTCCAAATAATTTGATGATAACCTTCTTCTAAAGCTTTTTGCGCAGGAAGTAATGAACCAGCATAGTTCCCAGCAGCTTTGGCAAAACCAACACCGCCTTCCGCTGCGCGGATATAGTTGTTCTCTACTTTTACTTTAAGAGGTTCAGAATAATAACTTCCAACCGGACATGTTATAATCATGAATAAATATTCATCCGAAGACTTAACACCGATATACTCATCCGTTCCGAACATGAAAGGTCGAATATAAAGAGAGCTTCTATCCTTTTCTGGAATCCAATCCATATCAATATCAAGTAATTGCTTAAGACCGCTAATGAATATTTCTTCTGGAATTTCAGGCATCCCCATTCTAACCGCAGACTTATTCATTCGCTGCACGTTCATTTCCGGTCTGAAAATAAAAGCATCTCCATCCTTATTCTTCTGTGCTTTCATTCCTTCAAAAATTGCTTGTCCGTAGTGTAAAACAGCAGTTGATGGAGCGAATTGAAGTTTACCGTATGGTTCTATAATAGGTTGCCCCCATTTACCATCCTTATACCTACAAAGAAATGCGTGATCAGAAAAGTCTCTTCCGAAAGAAAGATTATCAAAGTCTAGTTCACCTATTTTTGACTTCTCTATTTTTGTAATTAAAATATTATTTGCTTCCATAATTCCTGAAAAATTGGACGGCTAAATTACGAAGTATCTTTATATAGGCCGAACTGTTGCTCATCTAATTAGTATTTTTACTTAACTATCGTTTTCTATGCGTATTCGAATTGCCAATTTACTCCTATTTATTTCAACACTATTGATACTTAGTTGTGGGGAAACAACGCAATCAAAAGAACAGCATTCATCTGTAAACGAGGAAGAAAACACATTAGAATTCCGATACTCAGCTCCGGCTAATTCAACTTCTCAATCTCCATTATTAATATTAATGCACGGATACGGAAGTAATGAAAAATCGTTCGCCAACCTAGGAGGAGCACTGGATAACAGATTCCATAAAGTTTCTGTTCGCGCCCCGCTCCTTTTAAATCAAAATGGGTTTGCATGGTACGGATTGGATTGGGAAAATGGTACCGTAGTGGGCCATAATGAAATAGAAGAGGAAAACTCATATCAACAGATGATTATCTTATCCAATCATATAAAAAAGACTTATTCAATTAGCCGTCCTATCTACTTGGTTGGTTTTAGTCAAGGAGCTATGATGGCTTTAAATTTAACAATGACATATCCAGAGGTATTCTCTGGAGCGGCAGTTCTTAGTGGAAGATCGTGCTCTGAAGCGAAAAAATCATTTGCCGCTTCAAACGAATTAAAAGAGCATTCCTTCTTTATCTCACATGGTACGGAAGACAATATTATTCCTGTTATTGAAGGGCAGATTATCAAAAGAATTTTAAGCGAATATCCCGTAGATATAACGTATAAAGAATACCTTATTGATCATAGTTTGAATGCAGAGATTATAAGTGATTTAAACAATTGGCTTAATATTGCCTTCGAAACGAACAACTAAAATGAGTCACGACCACCATCATCACGGACATCACCACCATCATCACGATATAGACGGCGATGTTTCCAAAATCAAATGGGCCTTTTTTCTAAATCTATCGTTT
>JABSPR010000299.1 GCA_013214975.1 Flavobacteriales bacterium | reverse complement strand
TATCAACCAGTATCTACCAATAGAATTAAATGCCTATTAAAAAATTATCGTTTATCGGATGATATAGCCTTTAGGTTTTCAGATAAAGGGTGGGCAGAATACCCTTTAACTGCTGATAAATTTGCTCGGTGGACACATGAGGTAGCAGGAAATGGTGAAGTAATCAATCTTTTTATGGATTATGAAACATTTGGAGAACATCAATGGGAATCAACAGGAATCTTTAAGTTTCTTCACCACTTACCCGAAGAAATATTGCGCCATCCAGACTTTTCTTTCAAAACACCTTCCGAAGTGCTCTCGTCTTACGATTCAAAAGGAGAATATAATGCACACGAGTTAACTTCTTGGGCAGATACAGAAAGAGATTTATCGGCTTGGAGAAGTAATTCGATGCAACACAATGCGCTTAATATTTTGTACGATTTAGAGTATACTATATTACTCTTAAATGATAAAAAAATATTAGACCAATGGTCGAAATTACAAACATCTGATCACTTTTATTATATGTGTACTAAATATTGGGCGGATGGTGATGTGCACAAATATTTTAGCCCTTACGAATCTCCTTATGAAGCATATATCTATTTTATGAATGTAATCTCTAACTTGGAAAATGAAGTTAATAAACGGATTGAAGAGGTGTACGACGTAGCTAAATCACCGTCTCTTGCCATAGCATAGAAACCAAATTTCATAAAAATAAGAACGCAACAACGGAAAATGAACTACCTTAATCCTAATGTAAAACTACAGAAAGAATATTTTGGCGAGGTACTT
Organism: Flavobacteriales bacterium; assembly: GCA_013214975.1. Taxonomy (NCBI): domain Bacteria; kingdom Pseudomonadati; phylum Bacteroidota; class Flavobacteriia; order Flavobacteriales; species Flavobacteriales bacterium. The sequence goes on along the minus strand of JABSPR010000299.1, from coordinate 13,076 downwards.
AAAATAAATATAGAAGAGGATGGATTGAAAATATGGGGTGCATCTGCATGTTTAAGAATTTATGTTTTATCTGACGAAATAATCAGGTTTAGGTTATCTCCAGACAGTCATTTCCCTCAAGACTTTTCGTATGCAATACAACCCAATTCACTGGAGCATAATGGCTTCACTATTAAGGAGAAAAAGAAGGAGATAGAGCTTAAAACCAAATCGATCAAAATTAAAATTAATAAGCAAATTCTTAAACTGCTTATTACCGACTTGAAAGGATTTGTTATCTATGAATGCGAAGGTGGAATGCACTGGGAAGAGAATATTGAATTTGGAGGCTACTATGTGTACAATAGTCATGTAGCTCATGAAAACGAATCTTTTTTTGGCTTAGGAGACAAACCTACAGATTTTAACCTCAAAGGTAAAAGACTTAGAAATTGGGGAAGTGATACATATGGCTTTGAAAAAAGTAGAGATCCTCTATATAAAGGAATTCCTTTTTACATGGGATTAAATAACTCGAACGGATATGGCATTTTCTTTGACAATACGTTTGATACACATTTCGATTTTGGTTACGAAAATGATTCTGTCGCTAGCTTTTGGGCTCATGGAGGAGAACTAAACTTTTACTACATACATGGCCCAAACCTAATTGATGTAGTTGAACGATATGCTCAATTAACAGGAACTCATTACTTACCGCCCCTATGGTCATTAGGCTATCATCAATGTAAATGGAGCTATTACCCAGAAAGTGTTGTAAAGTCGTTGACTGATAAATTCAGAAAAAAGAAAATCCCTTGCGATGCTGTTTACTTGGATATTGAATACATGGATGGTTTTAGGTGTTTTACTTGGGACAAGGAATCTTTTCCCAACCCAAAAAGAATGATTAAAGAGCTGAAAGAATCGGGTTTTAAAACGGTTGTAATTATTGATCCTGGGATCAAAATAGACAATAATTATTGGGTTTACCAAGAGGGAATTAAAGGAAATCACTTTTGCAAACGTGGGGATGGAGCACTGATGAAAGGAAACGTTTGGCCAGGAGAATGCAACTTCCCTGATTTTACCAACCCTAAGGTTAGAAAATGGTGGGCTACTCTTTTTAAAGAATATGTAGAAATTGGTGTAGATGGTATTTGGAATGACATGAATGAACCAGCTGTGTTTGACATAGACACTTTCCCAGATGATGTTAGGCATGATTACGACGGCAATAATTGTAGCCATAGAAAAGCCCATAACATATATGGAATGCAAATGGTACGTGCCACATACGAAGGGCTAATTAAATACCAGAAAAACAAAAGACCATTTACTATTTCAAGATCGGGTTATTCAGGAGTGCAACGATATGCTTCCGTATGGACAGGTGATAATGTAGCTACTTGGGAACATCTAAAGATTGCCAATATTCAATGCCAGCGTTTAAGCATTTCTGGAATATCCTTTGTAGGTTCAGATATTGGTGGATTTACCGGAAACCCAAATGGAGAATTATATACCCGCTGGATTCAGCTAGGAACCTTCTCTCCTCTTTTTCGAACCCATTCTGCAGGTGATGAAGCCGACCAAGAACCGTGGTCTTATGGCGAAAAATATGAAGAAATTGTAAAAAAGTTTATTGAGTTACGTTATCAATTACTGCCTTATATCTATACTGCATTTTGGCAATGTACAACAAAAGGAACCCCCATAATAAAACCTCTCGTATTTTTAGATCAAAATGATTGCGATACCCATTATAGAGAAGATGAATTTGGTTTTGGAGATAATATAGTGGTTTGCCCAATAAGTCAACCTATGGTTACTGGCAGAAAAATATACTTACCTAAAGGTAATTGGTATCATTATTTTACAAATCAAATATTCAAAGGCAATCAAGAAGTATGGGTAGATTGCCCACTAAGTTCTATGCCTATTTTCGTTAAAGAAGGTGCTGTAATTCCTCACTTCCCAATTATGCAATACGTTGGAGAAAAGAAGATAGAGATACTAACATTGCATGTTTATTATAAGAATGGTGAACACGAGAGTATTATATATCAAGACCATGGCGACAACATGACATATAAACAGGGTATTTATTCTTTGAAAAAATTTAAAACCAAGGGAACAAAAAAGTCTTTAATGATAACGCAAGACAAACAAGGTCTTTTTAACTCATCATATATTTTCTATAAAATAATCATACACGGTTTACCATTTGCAATTTCTAAGGTTATAGATGAACTAGGAGAGGAAATTAAAGTAGAATCTATTGATCACAGTTCACATATAATGGTAAGGAAATATGTAAACAAACTAACAATTACATAGAAAATGGATGGTTCTGTCATATTAACTCATTTTGATTCTAATATTTTCTAGATTTTTAATTTTTACGTAGCCAAAGACACGAATGTTTTGAAGCTCGTTTTCCTAGTTTTCATTAGCTTATTCTTTCTTATAATATTCACGACCTCAATCCCTGATAGAGTTTCTGGTTAAATTGAAATTCGATGTATCTCGTCAAACTATCTAGACAAATCAAACTTCAAGTTGGATTAAAAGTGTGTTGTGTTTGTGTTAGTCTTTGGGAAAGTGTTACCAGTCAATGATTGTTACATTCTGCATAGAAATAGGAAAATCAGTGTAACACAAGACGAATCAAGAGGAACATAGGTTTTAGACGACACTAACCCATCTTAAAATTTGCGCTATTTTGATTCATTAAGACAGTTTCTGTGTTATATCTGTTCTACAAATTGAAAGTAACTCAAACCAACACAAAGGTCATCAAACTTATGAAAACTATAAAGCTGAATAATTTACGAAGCAATCAATATAGCCTTTACAAATTAACTCAAACACAACTCGTTGTACTTATACCCTACCCCTTTAAGCGTTTTGATGCAATTATCGCCTAGCTTTTCACGAAGTTTTCTAATATGAACATCAATTGTTCTGTCTCCTACAAAGGTATCGTTTCCCCAAACAGAATCGTAAATGGCCTCTCTCGAAAACACCTTACCAACGTTAGAAAGCAAGAGTAGTAAAAGATCATATTCCTTTTTAGGAAGCTCAATATTCGTATCACCAGAAATTACTATCCGCTTATTTCTATCAACTTTAACACACCCAAAGTCTTCGATAGTTTCCTCCACTTGACTCGCGCTTCTTTTTAATAACGAGTTTACCTTAGCAACCAATAGTTTGGGTTTAATTGGCTTATGAATATAATCGTCTGCTCCCGATTCAAACCCTGCTAACTGGAAATAGTCTTCGCTTCTTGAAGTAAGAAATGCAATAATCGTTTCTTTAAACTCAGGCAATGCACGAAGCTTTTCGCAAACTTCCATACCATCCAAATTGGGCATCATCACATCCAACAAAACCAAATCGGGCAATCGTTCCTTAGCCATCTCAAAGCCCGCTGCTCCATCCGTGGCAGTAATAACTGTGTATCCTGCCTTCCTCAAGTTGTATCCTACAAATTCCAGAATGTCCTCTTCGTCGTCTACTATTAAGATCTTTTTCATGTGCATTTTATTTATTCAAAAATCTTAAAGGAATGTTAACAGAACCTTAACTCGACCTTAAGTTTATGTTAACATTTAAAGCACCCAAAAACCCCAACTGGCCTCAAATATTTAGTAATTATTTAATAAGGCCTTAACATTTACATAACATTGGGAAGGTAGATTTGTCTCATAAATTATAGAAAAAAACAAATTAACATTTAAACGAAATGAAAAAAACGATTAGACAAATCGCAGGAGCATCAGTAGTTGCAATTGGCATCTTTATGAGTGCTCCAACACAAACAATAGGACAAAATATTACGAACATTAAATTTGGGAAAGGCCTTAAAGTTATGGCGGCAGACTCTTCAATGAGCCTCAAGTTTCAATTTAGAATGCAACACTTATTTGAAGCACAACAAGGACTTGGTGACGGAGATGAATTTGAATCGAACTATTTAGTTAGAAGATCTCGATTAAAATTTAGTGGTCATGTACTTGATCCAAAAGTAACCTATAAAGTAGAGTTAGGATTATCAAATAGAGATATGAGTGTAAACAAAGAAGACGGAAATGGCCGAGGTGCTTCTAGACTTATACTCGACGCACTTTTAAAATATAAATATGCTAAGCATTGGTCTGTTTGGGTTGGTCAAACCAAACTACCAGGTAATAGAGAAAGAGTGATTTCATCTGCCAACTTACAGTTTGTAAATCGATCGAATGTGAACAGTAAATTTAATTTAGATCGCGACATGGGCCTTCAATTGCATGGTAAATACACATTAGGTGAGCGTTTTGTAATTAAACCAAAGTTTGCTTGGACAATGGGAGAAGGCAGAGACATTACCGAAGGAAACTTTGGAGGATACAACTACACTGGTAGGTTAGACATATTGCCAATGGGAGAATTCGAAGGAAAAAAGCAAGATTATGTTTCGGCTTCGATTGTTAGACAGTCTAAACCTAAATTGGCATTAGGTGCCACGGCAAACTATAATGACGGAGCAGTAAGGCAGCAAGGGCAATTGGGTTCTTTTGTTTACGATTCAACAGGCGTGTATGCAGAAAACAGTCTATTCTCTTTGCAATTTGACGCCATGTTCAAATACAAAGGACTTTCTTGGATGACGGAGTATGCTGTAACTAGTGCCGATAAAAAAATGGACGGGCTAAGCAAAAACTACAACACTGGATGGGGATTCAATACTCAACTGGGATATCAATTCGAAAACAACATTGAAATTGCAGGAAGGTACACATCAATCAAGCCTGACGACAGCAATTATTCAGGAATAAATGAAGTAGACGAATATACACTAGGCTTCTCAAAATACTTTGTTGGGCATAATTTAAAAATTCAATCTGATATCTCATACATCGACAACATTGGAAGCAACGCAGACGTGAGATTTAGACTTCAAGTAGAAATGCAATTTTAACAATAAAATCAAATTGCCTTAACATACAGTTAACATTAGAGCGAGACATTTGTCTCATAACAAAAAAATATAAAAAAGATGAAAACAATAACAATATTATTAGCAGCAGCCACTACACTTTTCGCTGCTTGTGGAGGAGGAAACTCCACAGATAAAAACAGTGGTGTAACAAATCAAGATGCAAAAACAGAATTGTCTGGAAGCATTGCCATAGACGGTTCAAGCACAGTATATCCTATCTCAGAAGCAGTAGCAGAAGAGTTTCGAAACGAAGCACCAAGAGTTAAAGTTACCATTGGAGTATCTGGAACAGGCGGAGGTTTCAAAAAATTCGGAAGAGGCGAAACTGACATTTCAGATGCTTCGAGACCTATTAAAGACAAAGAGAAAACTATCTGCGAAGAAAACAACATTACTTATGTTGAGCTAAGTGTAGCTTATGACGGACTCGCTGTATTGGCCAATCCTGCTAACGATTGGGTAGATCATTTTACGGTAGAAGAGTTAAAAATGCTTTGGGAACCAGCTGCACAAGGTGAAATTATGAAATGGAGTCAGATTAGAGCTGGATGGCCAGATGAAGAAATTCACCTGTTCGGCCCCGGAACAGCATCTGGAACTTACGATTACTTTACTGAAGCAATCGTAGGAGAAAGCGGCGCAAGTAGAGGCGATTTCACCGCTAGCGAAGACGACAACGTATTAGTGCAAGGTATTGCTGGAGACAAATACGGACTTGGGTTCTTTGGCTTAGCATACTACAAAGAAAACAAAGACAAACTTACGTTGGTTGCCGTTGACGGTGGTAACGGACCAGTTGCTCCTTCTTTACAAACTGTAAAAGATGGATCTTACGCTCCCCTTTCTCGACCACTATTTATCTATATAAATAGCACCGCTGTAGAAAGACCAGAAGTAGTAGAGTTTGTTAATTTCTACTTAGCCAACGCCGGAGAACTCGCTACAGAAGTTGGTTACATTCCTCTTCCAGATGCAGAGTACCAAAAAGAAGTAAACAAATTTAAAGCGTTCGCCAACCATTAATTTACTTGACGTTAACCTCGATAGCAATTAATATAAAACCAGACTAATTACAGTCTGGTTTTGGGAACAAATAAAAATGAAACTTAGAGAACAAATAATAGAACAACTGCTTAAGCTTAGCGCTGGCATTACCATCCTAACTACAATAGGAATAGTATTGGTATTGGCCGTTGAAGCTATGAGCTTCTTTTCGGAGGTTTCTATCGTTGAGTTTTTAACCGACCCAGAATGGACTCCCCTTTTTGCTAACAAGCATTTTGGGATTATGCCTTTGTTAGTAGGAACCTTACTAACAACCTTTATAGCAATTGTGGTTGCCTTACCTGTAGGCCTATCCATTGCCATTTATTTAAATGAGTATGCACCTAAAGGATTTAGAAAGACAATCAAACCATTATTAGAACTATTGGCCGCAGTGCCAACGGTGGTTTATGGCTTTTTTGCCTTAATGGTTGTAACACCTTTTCTGCAAAAAATCATACCAGGTATGAGCGGGTTTAGTTCTCTTTCAGCAGGTATTGTTATGGGAATTATGATCATCCCTTTTATATCCTCCTTAAGCGAAGATGCATTATACGCTGTTCCTAAAGCATTGAAAGAAGCAGCCTACGGAATGGGATCTACTCGATTACAAACAGCCTTTAACGTTACTGTTCCAGCTGCATCATCAGGAATTATCGTTTCCATCATCTTGGCAATTTCAAGAGCAGTTGGAGAAACAATGATTGTTGCTATTGCCGCAGGACAGCAACCTCGTTTAACATTAGACCCAACGGTTCCGATAGAAACCATCACGGCTTATATTGTTCAAGTTAGTTTAGGTGATGTGCCTCATGGTTCACTCGAATACAAAACCATTTTCGCAGCAGGTATAACCCTGTTCGTGTTTACGTTTTTACTGAATACCATCAGCTTTTGGATTAGAAAAAAGTACCAACAGAAATATGAATAACGCAAGAAAAAACAAACTCAAAGATCAAATCTTCATGATATGGGGATTGAGTTGCACACTGATAGGTTTATTTCTATTGGTCTTATTTATTGGCGACATCATTATTGATGGCGTTATGAGGATAGATTGGGATTTCATCACTTCACTCCCCTCTCGTAAACCAGAAAAATCTGGCATTTGGACAGCAATGATGGGTTCTATTTGGACATTAGGGCTCACGGCTAGCATCGCATTTCCAATTGGTGTAGCTGCAGGAATTTATTTAGAAGAATACAGTAAGAAGTCTAAACTAGCCAATATTTTAGAAATTAACATTTCCAACTTAGCAGGTGTACCTTCTATTATTTACGGACTACTTGGCTTAGAAATATTTGTAAGAATAATGGGATTGGGAGCAAGTGTACTTGCGGGTAGTTTAACCCTTTCTTTGCTCATACTACCCATTATCATTGTAGCTACAAGAGAATCTATCAAAGCAGTGCCTTCTACTATAAAAGAAGCATCCTTCGCTATGGGCGCAACTAAATGGCAAACCATTTGGCACCAAACCTTACCAGCTTCAATCGGTGGGATTTTAACGGGAGTTATTTTAGCATTATCTAGAGCCGTTGGCGAAACTGCTCCCCTAATTGTAATTGGAGCCTTGGCTTATGTACCATTTGCTCCACAGTCGCCGATGGACGAATTTTCAATATTGCCGATGCAAATATTCAACTGGATTAGCCGTCCTCAACATGGATTTATAGAGAACTCAGCCGCCGCAATAATAATACTGCTCATAATCACATTCGCTATGAATGGCGTTGCAGTATACTTTAGAAACAGGTGGCAGAAAAACATTAAATGGTAAAATAAATTATATGATATCAACACTAGAATACAAAGAGAATACCATGGAGACAAATAAAGAAAATCAATTTGATGACTTAGCACCAGAAGTATACAAAGTACAAGCAATCAATACAGACGTTTTCTACGGGCATTTTCAAGCTGTTAAAAATGTTTCTATCGGAATGAAAGAGAATACGGTTACTGCATTCATCGGTCCTTCGGGTTGTGGGAAATCTACCTTCCTTAGGCTTTTTAATAGGATGAATGATTACATCGATACGTTTAGCATGAATGGTCAGATTAGATTAGACGGAAGAAAGATCACAGGGAAAAATATTGATGTAGAACAACTCCGAAAAGAAGTTGGAATGGTTTTCCAAAAACCAAATCCGTTTCCTAAATCCATTTACGACAATGTTGCCTATGGCTTAAATATACAAGGCATCAGCGACAAATCCTTTATCGAAGAACGAGTTGAAACAGCCCTATCACAAGCCGATTTATGGAATGAAGTGAAAGACGATTTAAAGAAGTCTGCGTTGGCACTTTCTGGTGGACAGCAACAAAGACTTTGCATTGCTAGAACCCTTGCCGTTGAACCTTCTGTAATTTTAATGGATGAACCTACCTCTGCCCTGGATCCCATTTCTACAGCCAAAATTGAAGAGCTAATCTTTCAATTAAAAGACAAGTACACCATTGTAATAGTAACACACAACATGCAGCAGGCAGGAAGAATTAGCGACGAAACTGCTTTCTTTTATATGGGTGAACTAATTGAAAATGGACCCACAAAACAAATATTTACTAACCCCGAAAACGAACGCACCGAGAATTACATCAGTGGTCGTTTTGGATGAAAATTGATAAACTATGAACCATTTAGATGCTGAATTAAAAGAGTTGAAAGATGCTATCCTTGAGATGATGGCACTTTGTATTACTCAATTAGAAAAGACAAAAGATGCATTTCTGAATTACGATGAAGGATTAGCACAAGACGTTATTCATAATGAAAAAAGAATGAATGCCTTAGAACTTAGCATTGACAGAAACTGCGAAAACATCTTCGCATTGTTTCAACCTGTAGCTACAGATTTAAGATTTGTGATCTCCATGCTTAAAACCAATTCCGACTTAGAACGAATTGGCGATTACGCCGATGGTATTGCCGACTATGTGATCAATATTGCCAAGCCTATTCCTAAAGAGGCATTGGATGCAACACACATGGCAGACATGTTCGATATTGCCATTTCTATGATGATCGACATTCAAAGAGCTTATGAAGAAGGCAATTCTAAATTAGCTAGAGATGTTTACCGAAAAGATGCACAACTCAACAAGATTAATAGCACAGCATCAAACACAATTAGTAAACTGATAGAAGATAAACCATCAGAGGTTAGGGCTTATCTATTTCTATTCTCCACCATTCGAAAAATTGAACGTACAGGAGACCACATTAAAAATGTTGCAGAGGATATTATTTTTCATTTGGAGGCAGAGGTAATCAAGCATAAAAAGAAGAAATAGTTCATCCTGATCGATTAATATTTCAGGTTGCTCTCATCAATCTATCAATGTAAATCAAAGTTCTTTATTGTGATTTTATGTGTCACATTTGTGTTAAGCACCTGGTAAGCACTGTCAATCAAGGAAAGTTACATTCTATATCATAAATAACTAGGCTTAACCTTTACCTCCACCTGAAACTTTTCTCTAAACAAGAAACATTCTAGAATACAGAATGATTATTTCGTTCTAAGAAACTAACAACAGCCTATAGCTATTGATACCACCAATATTTTGGCGATTTACATATAAAAAAATAATTGCGGCACACTTTTTACATACAGTATATTTTATCAATCCATAATCTTTACGGCACCTGCCTCATTATGAAAAACACAGCAATACCAATTACCATCTTATAGTTTTTAATATCCAGTTCAATAACTAAAAAACGAGAATAAAATGATTACATACAACTTCACTTTTAAAGGTGAAAAAAGCTTACGCTTTGAGGTAAATGAAACCGAAAGCACTTCCATTGAATCCCCTGATCAACCTATTGACGAATGGCTTAAATTAGAAAACGGCAAGTGCGACGGATGTGAAATTCCAAAAGGGGATCGTAAAACCTGTCCTGCCGCTTTGTCCATTCAACCAATCCTATCTAAGTTCACAGACAAAACCTCTCACGAAATAGTTAAGGTTACTGTTGAAATAAATGATTTTGAGATACATGCATCTATGCCAGCCCAGAATGCAGTACGATCGTTGATGGGATTACGCCTAGCGTTGTCGGACTGCCATATAATGAAAATGCTTCGACCAATGGCGAGCTTCCATGTTCCCTTCGGCGGAATAGATCATTCTCACTTCCGTTTCGTAGGAATGTATCTAACAGGCCAATATCTTCGTCGAGATAGGGGACACTGCTCGAATGGCAACCTTTCCGGGCTACGAGACTTTATCAATAGTCTCCACAATGTAAATACAAAACTGTCTAAACGTATTGCATTGGGAACAGAAAAAGATACTACTAACAACAGCCTAGTTATCCTTGATACGCTTACTTCAATTTTAAAAATGGACATTGACGCCAGCCTAATAAGACTAAAACCTTATTTCAAAACATATTTAGAATAGAATATGTAAGGTATTTCATTTTTTGTGCGCGAATTAGATCAGCACCATAGCATTAACTAATCAACAAGCTTATCTCCTCCGATCATAACTACAAACCCTCTTACTGGCATGTATCTCAAATAGTCCTATTCCCTTTTAATACAGAATATACATTCTGTATCGGGAAATAAATGAAGATTATCAACATTCTGAAATTTGAACAAAATCCAAAGATAATTTCTCCTATTTGCAACAAGTAATCATGCCATAAATGTACATTAAGTTAATTTCACTTCAGTAATGAGAAGAAACCGGGATTCGTTCGGTCGATTAAATATTGCCACAGCTATCCCTATATAAACCAACTTGACCAAAACTTATAATTATGAAATTCTGGACTCTCCTTTTTTTTTGCTCTAGCGATGATAGCGTGTAAAAAAGATGATATCAATTCTGCAACAGATACTACAGCCACTTACCCTAAGACTTTATATATTGAATCCATAGATTACCACAGCGAAATACTAACGTATACTGGCGACGGCTTAATAAATATTACAGAATTCTCTGGCGACTCAATTTTTAATTCTGCCCAATTAGGACATTTCCCTGAAACATTAGTCATTAATTCTTTAGATTCTGGACAATTAGTATACGGTGCAAACTTATGCGATGAACAATGCGTAGTAGAAACCAACGAGGCCTATTCAAAAATGGAAATGGTGTACATAGAAGACACAGTTATTTTCAGAATAACAGATAGTTTATGGGGCATGCCTTTCAATATTGATCTAATTACTGTTGGAGATGTGAATACAAGATTAAAAATTCCTTATTATGTATACCGGCATATTGACAGGCATGGGACTACCGGAACTAGCTCTTCTAGAGGAACTGTTAATGGAGTACGAGATTTCTACCCAGCTAATAGATGAATTAGAGACTATCGATACTCTATCCATCCAAACCTATTCTATAATTTATGGACGGGGAGAGCTCTAACTCTTACAGTTTACTTAACAGTCCATTGTTGTTTCTATTTTCTCTTTTCATCTCGCTATTCTCTTCAGGGAGAAAATAGAGCATAGTCCACGTTACAATATAAAATATATTTAAATCAAATTTTGCATCATAGTGACTTAGCATATGGAAAGGCACAAATTAAGCCTATCACAATAGACTTAAAAATCACACTTCAATTGTGATAAATACTGTGTTGCATTTATATTAAGCCTTCCACAAGCTGTATCAATAAAGGAGGTGTAAATTCTGTATAGGAAGTAAGTATGAAAACCTAAAATGACATTTCATTTTACTTTACATTTACTACTATAACAACCTACCATGAGAGTAAAACTATACCTCCCTATTATCTTATTAATTACTGCTTCAAGCACCTGCTTTTCGCAAGTAAAATTTCCTACTGGGGTTTACATGAGTGTAGAGGAGATATTAAAAAAGAATCCCTCTCGGAGTTTCTCTATAGATGTTTATCAAAGATCTAACAGTGGTATTATTCTGGTAGGAGGAAATGACTTTAAGCTCAGATCTGCGGACAAGTCGATAGAAAGAAAATACATTAAAAAAGAAGTTGTTGCTTACTCCGACGGAGATGACCTATATGTTAATGGGTATAAGTTCGACTGTCAGCTATGGTACAGCAAAGTGCATCGATCTGGAAAAAGGCACGTTCAATTTAAAGGAGCACTATCGCACTCTAAAGTAAATTCTACCGCGGCTATGGATGCTACTAGAAAGGATACAAACAAAGGTATTTTTAGAACAAGAAGATTTATTTATGAAATAGACCTTGAAACCGGTTCCGTAGAAGTAATAAAAGAAGTGTACGGGATTACTTCTAACAAAGAGTAATTCCGGTTTCTTTAACCGCAAACAATTCCTTCAACTTAACCTTATTTGACTTTCCGCACAATTTCTGCTGCATACTTATTACTCGTTTGTAAATTTCCTTGCTAAAAAGGCATTTTAACTAATTCTGAGAAGCGTCCATCAAACGAGACTTTAATGCCCGTTACCGTTTTTATAATTCACACGATTCTAATGATTTTGACACACCAATAAGATGAAATATCTGTACTAAACAGAAGGACAAAAAAAGGAAATTTTGAAAATATTATCGTCAATTAAAACCTTAAAACAATAAACCCAAAAAGAAAATATCACTTCAAACCTGAAGCAAATCCAATAATTAGTAATTAAATAATCAATACAAATTAGGCATCTTAAACAACTAAGCTGCAATTATTTAACCAATATTAAATATCGGCATTTATTCTGTTAAATCGAAACTGATAATGCTTCATTTTTAAGTAAAAAACACTCCAAATTACGATAACATAGCCATAATCACTTCCAGTAATTACCTGCAAATCAATTACTTATAATATTCCGACTATTACTTATATTTTGATTTAAAAACCAGAGCTAAAACGTCCATAAATTGCTCATATCTAGAATTACAAAAGACACAGACATAGCTAATAAAATCACATCATTATATACAAATAAAGTACAATTTTGCAATTTGGATTTAAATTGGTACCTTCATCTCATGATAAAAAGGAGGCTTAAAAAGCGCTTAATTGAGTTAAATAAACTCTTCCAAATTGTAACAATAACTGGTCCGAGGGGAGCTGGAAAAACAACTTT
>JABSPR010000298.1 GCA_013214975.1 Flavobacteriales bacterium | reverse complement strand
GAACTGACTCTCGGGTAATATTTGCTGGCCATGTAGATGTTACGAATCTAATCACAATTACGAAAGGCACTTTAGATTTTAACGGTGAAGCCAATCAACTTACAGGAACCGGGTTAACCATGATGGCAGAAACAGAGTTAAGAATAGCTACAGAAAGTACAATAGCTAATATACCTCAACTTTTGGGACCCTATTCCTTAGCAAGTGGTTCGCTAATCAAATTTGATGCTAATAATGAGTCGCAAAACATTGTAACTAGTATAACATATCAAGATGTATATTTTACTAATGGCGGGGACAAAAATATAATGGGAAATTTAGTTATCGAAGGAGATCTAACTATTTCAGGAACGGCTCAATTGGATGTAACATCCAATAATCATAGCGTTAATATTGCAGGCAACTGGAATATTTCTAGTACAGATATTGATCCTTTTGTTGAACAAAATGGACTTGTAACTTTTGATGGAGAAAACCAACAAACCATTACCCATACTGGCACTGAATCCTTTCACGATTTAGCAATAGATTCTTCTAGTACTCTTATTACTAACGGCGCTTCCGACACTATAAAAATTAGTGGCGACTGGACAAACAATGGCACCTTCTCATCTCAAACTGGAATCATTTACCTAGCCGGAACCGATCTTCAAAAGATACAAGGAGTAACCAACTTTAATGACCTTACATTAAATAATACAGGTGAAGGAGCAATAATCCAGAATGGGAGCATAAGCGTTGCAGGTATTCTAACGCTCAGTGACGGATTGTTCACTACTGGAAATCTTCTCACACTATCATCAGATATAAACGGAACAGCTTCGTTGGCTGAAATTACAAATGGCGGCATTACGGGATCTGTAACAGTAGAACGATATTTAGATTTACCTAATAGCAAATGGAGAGACATAACTTCTCCCGTTCAAAACTCAACCCTATCAGATTGGCAAGACGACTTTATAACTGCTGGATATCCTGGTGCAACAGGAGTTGCAGCTGGCTTTATATCTATATACAATTACGATGAATCTATTGATGGAGGAAATTCGGATGGTGGTTGGGTATCTCCAACTAGCTCTTCGGATATTACTACTATGAAAGGTAATAGTGTATATCTAGCACTTGCAAATTACACAATAGATGTAACTGGCCCAGTAAATAGCGGTACCATTGCCTTTAATAACACTTCGACACCAGATATTACATTTACTGCTAATTCGTCGCCTGTAGACCCTGATCAGGATGGCTGGAATTACATAGGAAATCCATATCCATGTGCTATCAACTGGAACAAAATTTCCAATACAGATAGGAGCAATATAAAAGATCAATATTGGATTTACAATCCTGAGTTCGGTACTTTTGGCTCCTACATAAGTGGTGCTAGTGATGGATCAAACGGAATCGACAGCATTATACCCTCGTCTCAAGCATTCTGGATTCATGCCACAGCCTCACCTCCCTCCCTAACAATTAGAGAGTCTACAAAATCGTTGAGTAATAAAGCTTTCATTAAATCACAATCAAATGATTCAACCCCATCGATTAAATTATCCCTATCCAGTTCGATAAATAATTATCGAGATGAAACATTAATCTTTTTCAAAATTGGTTCTTCGCACAATATTGGTGATCGCTTTGATGGACTACGTTTAGAATCCTATGAAGAAGAAGCCCCTATCATTGCAACAATATCAGCAGAAGGACACGACCTTACATTTAATCAGGTAACAGATTCATTAAAAAACTTAGTTATCCCATTAAAGGCATCTAGTAGTATTGCTAGCGATCATATAATTACTGTGGAGTACATTAAAAATTTCGACGATGATACTCATGTGTTCTTGCGAGATAATGAGACTGGTAGTATCTATGAAATGCAAAACTTATCTTCCTTTAATTTTCTTTTATCTGAAGAAATCGACCTAGTCCGGTTTGACATTCTTTTTAATCTTACAGACAGAGATAAAAATGAAACAATCATAGAAAATACAATCTATCCTAACCCAAACGATGGATCCTTTAACCTTTATATTCCAGGAATAATTAAAAAAACAGAACTCGATATTTCGGATGTCACAGGGAGAATTATATATAGAAAAACAATTATCTCTAATTCAACAGACATAACTCTAAAAGAAGCTAAGCCCGGAGTTTACTTTCTGAAAACCCATTCTATAAACGGTTCAGAGATTAAAAAAATGATAATAGAATAATTTAGTCAATGGCTATCATCCCATATTATGGAGATAATGTAAAACTGGACTTCCTACCATTTTTCGGACAGATTTAAACAGCCATTAAGCCACATGTTTTAGTTGATTAAATTTTTCAAATTCATTTATTGTTAATCCTCCTAAATGGGAGTGTCTTCTATTTTTGTTGTACCAAGTCTCAATAT
>JABSPR010000297.1 GCA_013214975.1 Flavobacteriales bacterium | reverse complement strand
CCACACACTAAAATGCTACCAGGTGATACGTGGTCTCCTGATTTTGAAGTATTAAATGAAGCCACTACATTTTGGTATCACCCTCATTTACATAAAAAAACAGAAGAGCACGTTTACTTTGGTGCTGCTGGATTAATTATAGTAGAGGATGACAACTCAGACACACTATCAATCCCAAGAATATATGGAGTAGATGATATTCCGATGATTATCCAAGATAAAAAGTTTGATCCGTTACAAGCGAATCAGCTTAAACTGGAAAAAACTGGAGACTCTATCATGATCAACGGCACACTCAACCCTCATGTTGATGTACCCGCACAAATGGTTAGGTTTCGTATTCTTAATGCATCCACAATGCGAGTTTACAATGTGGGACTAGAAGGTGATGTTCCTTTTCAAATGATTGCATCTGATGGTGGTTTTTTAGAATCACCTGAAACCATGACAAGACTAATGGTCGCTCCGGGTGAGAGAGTTGAAATAGTCGTTGACTTTTCGGGTCTTGCATCGGGAGATTCGCTATCAATAATAAGTTTCAATACTGAACTTGCTTTTGGTGTACAAGGTGGCCCTGGGGGGCCGTTTGGTTACCCTAATGTCGACAACATGGACTTTGAACTTTTAAGATGTAAAGGGATTGCAGCAACTGCGCAAGCTGTATATACTCTATCACCAGTTCTAAACAGTTTTAACAAATGGCTAGAAACAGATGCCGATACTTCGCGTTTCATTGAAATCACCGGAGGCATGAATCAAGTATTCTTGTTTAACGATCTTTCATTTGACATGAACGTAGTTAACGAAACTATTTATTTGGACGACATTGAGATTTGGGAAATACACAATACAGGAACAATGGATGCACACCCATTCCATATCCACGACATCCAATTCTTCGTTCTTGATATTAACGGCGTTGCTCCTCCAGTACATTTATCGGGACTTAAAGATGTTGTACTTATTGAACCTTCTGCCACAGTACGATTCATTACAAAATTCGAAACATTTGCCGACCCTATAGTCCCTTTCATGTATCACTGCCATATCCTAACGCATGAAGACAAAGGAATGATGGGACAGTTTTTAGTTATAGAAAACCCTTCAAGCAGCCCCGACGAATCAATTAAAGACAACATCGATATATTAATTTACCCCAATCCAACGAAAGAAACACTTACCGTTAATCTTGGAGAAGAAGGAGTAAACACAGAGAGGATATCTGTCGTAAACCTCATGGGAGAAATCGTTTCTAGCACAAGCTCTCAAGGCAAACAACAGGTTGACATAAATGTCAATACATTTACAACAGGCGAATACATTCTCGTTATTCAATACAAGAACAATTCTAGTTATTCCACTAAGTTTGTGATTGAGTAGGTTATATTTCTACTATTACCGTTCCGTAATTTTTACCTCGTTCGATCGCCTCATGCGCTTTTACTATTTCGGCAAGAGGAAATACCTCTGACACTCTATGGATAAACAGATCTAATTCTAGCATTTCTGTAATATCTTCCTTTGCATTTCTTTTCGCTTTATCGTTCATCGCATATACCATAACCATCCGAATAGACAGATCCATAGTCATCATTCTACCATAAGGAATGGTTGGCGAGGTATTGCTCATTGAAGCGTAACAAGAAATAACTCCGCCCACTCTAAGTACATCCAAGTTAAATAATAGATTTACAGCAAAATCACCTTCCACAACGTGATCCACCTTTCTTCCCTTGGTGAATTCAAGT
>JABSPR010000296.1 GCA_013214975.1 Flavobacteriales bacterium | reverse complement strand
GTGTTTGTATACTATGTCAAACGTTGATTTTTAGGTAAATTACCTAGGCGCTATGTGAATTTGCCTAGTGGGTGTTTGAGGAAGTTGTATAATGGTGCTATATTCTTCTGTTTTCAGGATAATCTTACATCGGTATTTAGAATCTGGGTTTTGTATTATATTTTATTAATCACAAACTGTCATACATGGGCTTTTTTGCTTTAGGATTTAATCCTTCTCGGAAATGGAAACTTTTAAGGTATGGTTCTGGTATACCAATTAAACATTAATTATACATAATAATGGAGACAAAGGCCCTTGGAAGTATATCTGTAGAGAGTATTAAGCCAACTAAAAGAATAGTTTGTAAATACTCTCATTTTTTGTCTCATTGGCAGCATTATGCAGGAGAGAAGGCAAGTATCTGTGGTGCATTTGGTTGTCAGAATGGGGAAGATTTAGCCTGTGGCCAGTTGCACGATGTTGGATAATCCTTTAAGTTTATTAGGATACGTCGTTCGTCGTTCTTTTTCGAACTCTTTGGGGTAATGGTATAGCACGCATGTGGAGGCAAATATTAATATTCCCGCTGCGAATATTATAAATTTATAACGAATTGATATGTTTTTAAGTCGAAGTCCCACAATTACAATATGGCAATTTATTCTTCTATCAAAATTATCTTACAATTACTGGGTAGATTCCCACTGTTTTTTTATCCATAAATCCTAAGGAACCTTCCTCTTTGGAGATGTAATAGAGCATTTTAAATTCTTCATCAAATTTTTCTGGACTTGTACCATAGCCAGAAAAAATACGTTTGACCCAATACTTCGAAAAATATGTTGGGCTTGTTTTAATGATTTCATCGAAGAATATTTTCCCTGCTGGTGAGTCATAGCCCCTATAGCAAGGTTTCGCTTTTAACTTTCCGATCATTTGAGTTTCCCCATAATATAGCTTAGCAACTTTCTTTTTTGTGATGGTCGAAATATCTAGACCTTCGTTAGCAACTATAACAATTTCGGTAGATTCTTGCGCTAGCACATTAGATGCTAGAAACAAGCAGAGAAGAATCGAATATGTTTTTAATAATGTCTTCATCTTTATACTAGAACCCTACCACTATGGCAGCCTGTATTTAGTTGTAATTAACTCCCTCGAACTTGGCATTGTTTACCTGTGATTCTTTTATATTGTAGCTTAAAATGATATTTAGTATCTATCTCATAGTTTACACCGAATTGGAACATTCTACCAATGTCGTCTAAAATTTTACTGTTCGGATCTAACCATTCCATTCTATAATACGGTGTGAATTATTCTTTAATGGTATAGTAAATCATTGCGGTATAGGCGGAACGTTTTATTGTTTCTCCTGGAGTTGGATTGATGGTTCCTTGTACTCCTTCTATTTCCAGTCCGAAATCTTTGTGCGTCCATTCTACATGTGTTCCGTAACTAAATAATTGAATTCGACCTCCGGTAGGTTCTAAATCATTGTCGATTTCTTCATATTCAGTCATTACATCTTCGTACATATAGAAGCCTATTTTCAATCCTCTCTTTGGAGTTAATCGAATTCTGGTAGCTATGGCTTCCATTGTATTATTGTCTTCTTCGTATCGATTTGTATACTCTTGATTACCGTTGGTTATCATAATATTGTAATCTAGTTGCACGTCCTTAATAGAGGTATTACCAGTAAATCCAATACCATTTCCCCAACGAGGATAGAATTGATATTCACTTCCAAATTTGTGATTCTTATTCGTAGATAATGGTTCTTTAGTGGCCAAGAAAGCTGGTTTCGCTGTGTTTATTTCGTTATATATATACCAAAAGGGATAAACATTTTACCAGCTCTAAATCTTAACCATTCTTTAATAGTGTATTCTGGAAAAGCATATTCTACTGCTGCATTACAGAGGCCATCTTCTGTAACTGTACCATGCTCCCAAGTTAAATCTGCAGTAACTCTCAATTTAGGAGTTGCCTGAACATTTAATACAATATCGAATAGATCAGCATCAAACGATGCATTTTTATCTCCTTCATCAGCCCTTGAAGTAGTTTGCTCAAATTCAAAACTAGAGTATCCGTTTAGCTTTATTTTATCTGTTATCTGAGAAAACGCTAGGCTTGAGGTAAAGATACCTGCCAGAAGTAAAACAGTTTCATTAAACTTGAATTAAATATATGTCATTAGTCCTACTTAGGAATGTTATTAATTTCAATAGGGCATACGGTTTGGTGTGGAAATTTGTTGCTGAAAATAAGCGCGTTATCCTTATTTATGTAGAATTTGATGCTAAGATTATAAGTGTCTTTAGTCGTTATGGGAGATTTAGGAGAGGAAATTATTGGCGTATATAATCTAGCTTATTAAGTTTTAGAAAATGATTCGAAAGGGTAGGTATAGCGTGAGGATTAGGCATAAAAAAAAGCTTGTCTGAGACAAGCTTTTAAAATTAACGAGATGTTAGGCTGATTACTCAACTTTTACATTAACTGCGTTCAATCCTTTTTTTCCATCTTCAACATCGTAGGTTACTTTGTCACCTTCTGTGATTTGATCTACTACTCCGCTAAGGTGTACAAATACGTCTTTTCCACCTTCGTCTGGTGTAATAAAACCGAATCCTTTAGTCGTGTTGAAAAATTTTACTGTTCCGTTACTCATAATTGTATTATTGTTATTAAGACACAAATGTAGCATTTTATTTAAACTAGTTCCAAATTCGATGCTTTTTGATTGTAATATTATTATCGACGTGTCCTCTTAAATTCTTGCTTGGTAGGTAAATAACTCATGGTATCTTCCTTCTGATGCGATCAGTTTGTCGTGAATCCCTCGTTCTGTTATTTTGCCATGTTCTATTACTAATATCTGATCAGCCTTTTGAATAGTACTTAATCTATGCGCAATTACAAAAGTAGTTCGTCCTTCCATTAACGTCTCTAAACTTTTCTGAATCAGTGACTCACTTTCTGTATCTAAGCTTGAAGTAGCCTCGTCGAGAATCAATATTTTTGGATTGGCCAAAAGTGCTCTGGCAATAGCTATTCGTTGTCGTTGACCACCAGAAAGCTTGACGCCTCGTTCGCCAATTATGGTTTCTAGCCCATCATCAAATCGATCTGAAAATTCATCTACATATGCGGCTTTAACTGCAGAGTTTATTTCTTCTTCACTTGCATCTGCCTTGGCGAAAGTGATATTTTCTCTAATTGTACCTTCAAATAGGAACTCATCTTGAAGTACGACGCCAAGATTACTACGATAACTGTTCAATGTTACTTTTTTCAAATCATGTCCATCAATTGCAATAGTACCTTGAGACGGAGATAGAAATGAAGCGACTAAGCCGGCCATCGTACTTTTTCCCGAACCCGATGAACCAACTAATGCAGTAACTGACCCGTGAGGGGCTTCCAAAGATATATTGTGAAGGACTTCTTTGTGTTCCTCGTATTCGAACGAAACGTTATCAAATATAATGTCTCCCTTTGTAACACCAATGTCTATTGTTCTTTCTGTATCGTCGTATTCCGATTCCATCGACATTAGTTCTTCTGTTTTATCTAATCCTGCTAAGCCTTCTGTAAGCTGACTACCTATATTGCTCATTTGAACAATCGGTGCAATCATAAAACCAAGGTAGAGGGTAAAGGCTAAGAAGTCTCCAAAAGTTAAGTCGTCATTAATCATCATAAAACCACCAATTCCCATTATTCCTGCAGACGCTAGGCCTAATAAGAAGGTCGCAGAACTGGTTACTAACGCAGTGGAGGTCATGCTCTTTTTAATGTTGAGGAATAACTTCTCTATACCTGTTTCAAATGTTTCTATTTCTTGCTGCTCTGCATTGAATCCTTTAATAACTCGAATGCCATTCAAAGTTTCTGTAAGTCGACCAGTAACCTCGGCATTAATTTTTCTCCTTTCTCTAAATATCGGTCGGATGTATCCGAAAGCTTTAAGCGCAATAAATCCAAATATTGCAACAGGAATCAGAACGTATGCCGTCATCGATGGACTAATCTTTATTAATAAGAATAGAGAGATAACGGATGTTATTGTTCCTCCAATTAATTGGACTACTCCAGTGCCTACAAGATTACGTACGCCTTCAACATCTGTCATAATACGAGATACTAGTTCTCCTGATTTACTATTATCGAAAAAGTTTATAGGTAATCCGAGTACCTTTTTCTGGACTTTAACTCTAAGTTCTGAGATTAAATGTTGCGCTTCTACACTTAATATTCTTGTGAGAAGAAAAGAGGTGATGGCTTGCACTACTATAGATGAGCCAACCCACATTATTACATAGTAAAGTTTATCGATGTCTTTATTTACGATAACATCATCGATTAAATATTTGGAGGCACCTGGAAGTACAAGACTCGCTAGTCGGCTTATAATGATAAGAACTAAACCAAATAGCAGAAGGTATCTTCTTGGCCACACAATGCTTTTGAAAACACTGTTTATGGAGACTCTTCCTTCACTCATTAGAAATGGTATTTTATACCTTTTAGATTAAATATAACAACACAAAAAGACCCTGGGAGTAGTGAACCAGGATCTCTCTGCAGGATACGAAACGAATTTGTCAAATAACTCCTCCGTCGTTTTAAGCCCTAATTGTTCTTCATATAATCTTATTAAAATTGATTATTTACTTGTTGTTCTTGAAGACGAACAACTGTATCTAATATTTTAATTTCCTGCTTCAATTGCGATATTAAGCGCAATGTCATCCGATAGTAACATGTCTTTCATGTAATGTACCCATGCCACATCGTAGTTCTGACGGTTAAAAACCAATGTTCCAGAAACACTAGCACCATTGTCATTTACTTTAAGTGTAGTTGCCTCAAATGTCTCCTCGTTTGTTTTTCCTCTAACAGTTAAGTTACCAGTGATTGAATTTCCACTTACAGATGTAATTGTAAAAGTAGAAGTACCAAACTCTCCTGTGTTAAAGAAATCGGCAGTAGTAAGGTGACTTTCTAAATCCGTTATCTGACCTTCCCCTTCTGTTTTGTAAGAAGCGCTATCTGTTGCAACAATAGTTGTCATGTCGATAACGACTTCACCTCCAGTAATTGCATTGTTCTCTACAGAAATATTTCCAGATTTAACGTTTACGATACCATCGTGTCCGTATACACCTGCAACTTCCCCTCTCCATATAACACTACTTCTCTCTGCATTAATGGCTAGTGATTTGGAAGTTGTGGCAGCAGTTTCTTCTGGTGCTGCATTTTCTTCTACACTTACTTCTTTTGATTCTCCACCACATGCTGCGAACAACATTGTAGAGAATAGGGCAATTGATATAAAACTATTTTTCATGATTGTATTGATTTAGTTAATTGTTATAATTTTTTAAGCGGATAAATTAGAATGAGAGCCATCACAGTAGGGTGGGTTATTTGTTTGTTTACACATACAAATTGCAGCCGTTACATCCTTTTCTGGTTTAAATATTTTGGTGTTCATGGAGGTACTCGCATGTGATCCATCACACCATGGTTGATTCTTTGCTTTGCCACAAGCGCACCAGCAATAAGTTTTTCCTTCAACCAGTTTTTCCATCTTCGGGGCTTTGCCCGCAACTTCTCCTTTCGACATAGTATTTATTTTCTGTTGTTAATCATTCAGATAGTTGATTCGTTAACGTGACTATTCGAAAAGAGTTTATTGTTAAGCTGGTATACTAGTTGATTCGTTGTCTAATAATAAGTCTTTGCGAATGTAAGTTACATAGATCGCGATAGTCATTATTACTAAAGGCGGAATAAAATTTTCTCCTCTGCCAAGATGTGTTAAAACAGCTCCGGCCATTGTTAGAGCTAATCCGGCCGAAGCGACGGGAACAAGCTGCTTGAATTTCTTAAGAAGGAAAAGGAAGGTTTAATCCTATTACTCCTAAAATCTTTAATGCTCCAATCTCCATTACTTGTGAAGAAGAAAAACCTTCTGCCCAAGGCATTTGTGCCACAAGCTCTGCTTATGGAGTTATTAGTTTCATTATTCCTGGCATTAGCATCATTACGCTAAGCAAACCTTGCACAGTTCCGTTTATTATATTTTTTGTTTTTGTAGTCATGTTTTCTAAGTGTTAATTATTTGTGTTTATCCTTATCGATTATTCATTAAACATAAGTTGTTTAAACAGATATATGGATAAATTTTTTTTACCCTCTCATCTTATCTAAAATTTTACTCAGTTCTTCTGCTTCCTTTTTCGTAATTCGTTTGTTGGCTTTATGAAACTCTTCTAGTGCGGGTTCCATTTTGTCCAATTGTTTTAATCCTTTTTTTGTAATACCAATTTCCAGTTTCCTTCTATTGTCCGAACAAGTTTCTCTTGTAACAAATTCTCTTATTAATAGTCGATCGAGGAGTCTCGTGAGGTCAGGACTTTTGTCTATCATCACTTGTTTAATCTCATCGGCCGACCTGAGTTGAGGATACTTTCCTTTAAGAATTCGAAGAACATTGTATTGCTGAGACGTAACACCGAAAGGCTTCATTACTTCTTTGCCATTGGATTCCATGTGTTTGGAAGTAAACATCAAATTTAAAAATGCTTTGTGGTGCACATCTTTAAATTTTTCTTGTTTTATTTCGTCTTCGAATCTCATTGTAATGCTTAATATTTGTTTAAATGATTATTGTTGCAACAAATAAGGTAGTTATATTCTCCGAATCCAAATTAATTGGGAAAATTTTTTACTTAAAATGGGGGTTAGGCTTTTTTTACCCGAACGGCATCCATGCCCTTAGCTCCTTTCTCAACTTCAAAGACAACCATGTTACCTTCAGTAATATCGTCTATTACATTGTTGATGTGCACAAAGAATTTTTCTTGCGTGCCGATAGCGATAATAAATCCAAAGCCTTTATCGTGGTTAAAGAAATCAACACGTCCGTTTCGGAACTGCTCGTCTTCGATAGCTTCTTTCTTAGGAACACCAATTTCGATACTTGATGCTTTAATCTTTACTTTCTTAAGTGGGTCTGGCGGAGTATCTACTATTTGACCGTTCTCGTCAACATATGCCATCATACTATCTAAATCACTTCCTCCAGCGTTAGCTTTACGTTCTTCTTTTTTGAGAGCTTTGTCTTTTCTTTTCTTAAGACGTTTTTTTTCCTTCTCTTTTTTTCCGAACGTTTCTTGTGATTTACCCATGTTGGCTCTTTATGTTTTTAAAGTATTACTAGTTCATTTCTTAATGGTTACAAAACTAATTATTAAATCAAAAGAAAAATTTATTGATTTAAATAAGTTATTCAATAGCAAATGGAATTATAATGAGAGTTTTATTGTCGGCAATACCTTAATATAATATTGTAAACTTCATCTAATCCAAGCTCACCAGCCTTGCTTAAATCTACGCACCCAGATGTTAGTTTATTCTGATATAAATTTATTAGTCCCTTATTAAAGTGGGCTTCCGCAAAATGGGGTTTAAGTCGAATCACTTTTACAAGATCAAATACGGCCCCGTTAAAATCTCCGGCTAAACTTTTTAAATATGATCTGTTGAAGTAAGCATAAATGAACGATGGGTCTAAAGCAAGTACAATTTGGTAATCCTTTAAGATGGTTTCGTAGGATATAGTATGTTCTTCATTCTCATTTTTTGCGGTAAGGGTATTTTCTAAATTGGAATAATTTTGTAATTCACGGAATTTTAATTTTGCATTGGCTCTGCCAAAATATGCAAGGATGTTCTTGTCGTCTGATGATAGTACTAGGTTAAAGTCGGCAATGGCTTTCTCGTAATCCCCTGAGTGAGTATACAGGTTTGCTCTTTTTAAATGGTAAATGATATCAGTTTTGTTTTCGTCGTAAAGCTGGTTCAAAGCATCAAGATCTTCGTTCGATTTTTTTGAGTTCGTATTAGTTGACGCTGGAGATAGTGCAATAAGATCCCAAGAATAATTCTTCTTGTTCTCGGCATCATAAAGGAGATAACTTTTTTTTGAGTTCTCTGTGGAGGATAATATGTAGAAAGCTTTGATTTGCACATCGATGTGATCGTATTGCATTTTACCTTCTCTGTCTTTTATACTAGGTAGAGGTCCCGACAGACTCATTAGCTTTTTAAGTTTAAGCGATTCTTTATGATTTAAAGTGTCGTTCCTACTTTCTTGAAGTAGGGAAATTTGGGCAGCGAGTTGAAGATCTTTTTCTGCATTCTTAAATTGGCTCATCTGTTTTTTTACATCCGCTCGGTTTCTATAGGCATCTGTAAATTCAGGATATAATTCTATTGCTTTCGTGTAATCTTCTATTGATCCGGTAAGGTCTTTAATTCGTCTTTTTATACCAGCTCTATTATAGAATGCTAATATGTTTTTAGGATTTTGCTTAACTACTTCATTGTAATCTGCCAATGCACCTTGGTAATCTTTTTCATTGCTTTTAAGTATTGCTCTGTTAAAGATTGCAATAGTATATTGAGGAGCCAACGTTATCGATTTGTCAATATCCATCATTGCTTCATCTAGTTTGGACTGATCTTTTTTAACCATTCCTCGGTGAAATAGTGCTTGTGGATTTAGAGAGTCTCTGTCTAAGACCCATTTAAAATCGACCATAGCCGAATCGAGTTTTTTCATTTCTCTATAGCACGTACCGCGTTGTAAATGCGCATCCGTACTTCTCGTATTTCTTTGAATAGACTTGTTGAAATCGTGGATAGCTTTTTTGTATTCTTCTAATCCAGCATAGGCCGATCCGCGTATTAAATATGGGTTTTCTCCAAATGCTTTTAGACTAAGTGCTTTGTCAATATCCTTAATAGTTGCTTTAAAATGTTTGAGTGCTAAATGGGTAATGGATCTATTAAGGTACACGCGATAATCCATGGAGTCCATCGCAATAACCTGAGCGAAATCCTGGAAGGCACCTTCGTAAATAAAAAGCCTGTCTCGTGCCACAGCTCTTGAGTGATATGCATCTTTATGATAAGGGGATTGTCTAATACAATAGGTATAGTCGACCACGGCACCACGGATGTCGCCTAATCTATCTTTGGCCATCCCGCGATAGAAATAGGCCTGATAAAATTGATTTTCGTTTATGGAATAACTAAAGAATTCAATCGCTTGTGTATAATTTTTAGCAATAAGTGCGTTTCGTCCGCGCTCAAAATAATTCTGTCTGTATTGAGCATCCGAATGGCTCGCAAAAACGAACAAGAAAAAGATGAGTAT
>JABSPR010000295.1 GCA_013214975.1 Flavobacteriales bacterium | reverse complement strand
CGTGAATAATTCTACACTGAGTTCTCTGTCTTTTTTTAAGTAAAATTCGCTACCTAGAGTAAAGCCTGGAAGATTCTTACCGTCTTGAATATATTCCGTATTCGAAATATTCTTATAACCTAAATTGCTTATTAGACTCGATTTTTGATTTTCGTGCGTCTGATTTCCAACTTCGTTATCGTATCGGAAGATTAAAGAATATTTTTCTTTCTTAAAGTGGTATACTACCTCTGGAGTAAAATAGAGATGTTTGTGTAGAAAAGTGTAGTCAGTTTCACTGCGGATATTAAGTAAGGAACCTACAAGATGGTAATTGTTTGTAATGATATTTACTACTGCTGCTCCATCAGCATCGTATTTGGCTGACGGGCTGGTAATAATCTCCATGCTTTTAATCTGAGACACAGGGATCTGATTTGCTACATCGAAAGAGACGCGCTTGCCGTCCACGTAGACAACAGCATTTCCTTTTCCTAAAATACTTACCTCGTTGTTTTTAACTTTTACTCTTGGTGATTTTTTAAGAATGGCTTCAACGTCTCTACTTTCTGCCATAACTGTATTAGCTACATTCACAATGGTTTTGCCAGCCCTTCGCTCGAAGGTTTGAACTTTGGCTGAGATCTCTATTTCTTCTAATGTGTTGTTTACTTTGAGGGTAATGGTTGGCACACTTACGGTGCTTTTTTCTTCGGTGTTATCAATTGATTTAATAATATCATCGAACCCAAGAGAAGTAATTTTTAAAAGAACTCCTTTGGAGGTGATGTCTTTAATCTCAAAACTACCATCCATAAAGAAGTCTCCTTTTATAAGAGACGAATCTGCTTTGGAAAGAATAATTACGTTACCCATTTCTAAAGGCTTGCCGTGGTCGTTATTCACGGTTCCTTTAATAGAATAGGAGGTAACTTGACTATAGGCAAAGGTTGATAGAAGTAATCCTGTAATTAAAATGAATGTGCGCTTCATTGGTATATTTAAGATATAATATTAATTATATCTATAGATGTCAGAATATTGAAAAGGTAATGACTGGTCTGATGTTTGGCTATAGTATCGTGCCTGTTTAGGTTCGGACAAACACGATACTTTAGAAGCTTAAATTCGTTCTAATGATGCTTTGTTTAGTTATGAAGTTACTTGTCGTCTTTTTTGTAATCATGGTGTCGGTCACCGTCATAATCGCAATTTTGTCCATGGTGGCCCCTAATTCTACCTAGCATTTCTTTTTTAAATTGAACTTCTGTTAAGTACAATTTAGCCAGTTTCTTAACAGATAATGCCGTTCTAAGTTTGGTGTCGTATTCTAATTTCAGGTCTAGGATTTTCTGTTCCGTATCAAAGTTCATCTTAATCATCTTATTAATATACTCATCCGTAAGGTCGGCTTCATTTTGCTGTTTTGCTTTTTTTAGCTCGTCCCATCGGTATTTCTCTAGTCCTTTCATTTTTTCTGCGAATTCATTGTAGATCGGCCAAAACGATTGCGCCTCGGTGGTACTCAGCTTTAACTCGTTTGTGATGTAACCCACCTTCATAGATTGTACGTTTTTGTGGTCTTTCTTGTATTCACCTGCTGAATGGGATTCTCTACCCGCAAATGCAGAAGTAGTTAATAGTATGATAGATGTAATTAATATTAATTGATTTTTAATTTTCATAATAGATTGATTTAAAATTGTTCGTATAAAAGAAATTCCGAAAATGATTCATCGAGCATGTATTGGTATGCTGCTTCAGCAGATACTGAGCTCTTATCTTCAAAATGGATGTTAGATAACTCCTCAGTTGTAAAGTTTTCTGCAATAAAATAGTCGTCGATATCGGCTAAGGCTGTCCATTCGTCTAGTAATATTTCGTTCGCCAATTCAACGTTCACTTCATTTTTAACGGGATTGTTAAAGAATAGGATAGCGCCAATAAAGGCAGCGGCTACAGCCGAGGCGATAGAAATAGTTTTTGCTTTGTGACTTCTGTGTATCGGAATGATTTTGGTTTTGCCCTGCTCAACTTCCGAAATCTTTTGTAGAATAGAATCTTCTACGCATTCAAAATAACCTGCCGGTACCTTCATCCCGGAGGAGGCTGGTACGTCTTCCCAATTGGGGAAATCTTTTTTGTTTTGCGTATTCATGTTAGTAGGATGGCTTTGGTTTGAAAAGGTTTAATTCAGTTCATTTTATTTTTTGCAAAACCTTCTATTTTATTCACCGCATGATAAT
This sequence comes from Flavobacteriales bacterium, assembly GCA_013214975.1. Classification (NCBI taxonomy): domain Bacteria; kingdom Pseudomonadati; phylum Bacteroidota; class Flavobacteriia; order Flavobacteriales; species Flavobacteriales bacterium. Next base: position 764 of record JABSPR010000295.1, on the reverse strand, counting down.
AAGATGCCTTAAGTGCACCAACTGTGGTTTTCGTTATTTCTGCTATTTCGCTGTACTTCATCTGTTGAAAATATTTCATATTAAAGATTATTAGTTGTTTTGGAGGGAGTGTTTGAATGGCTTCTAAAAGGATTCTGTGTGCTTCCTCTCCATCGAAATACTCATCCGCTAAAATGCTGTTTTCTAAGTGCAGATTGTCGTCGATGCTTTCTGCTTGTTTTCTCTTTTTAAGAAACCCGAGTGCTTCATTAGTAGCAATACGATATGCCCAGCTATATACTTTACTTCTGTTTTCGAATTGAGAGAGGTTCTTCCAAATCTTAATAAAGGTGTTTTGAAGTACATCGTCGGTGTCTTCATGTGACAATAATATGTTTCGGATATGCCAGTAAAGGGGTTTCTTGTAATGGGTAAGAATGGCTTGGAAGGCTGTTTTGAAGTCGCCTTTTTTGAGGTGCACGTTTATTTCCTCTTCCTGTCTTTCAACCCTCATAGATGGTAAGATACGTATTTGGACAAAAGGTTTAATTTCGAAATCTTATAATGAATAAATTTCAGAATTGAATTTTCTGTATTTACTTTGATTGATAAGAACGGAAGTATATAATGAAACATACAACTCTATTATTCCTATTCCTGTTTTGGGGAGAACTTGGTTTTGGTCAAACTAATTATGGGATTGTAGGATACATAGGGGGCTCGAATATTTTGGGGGTTAATGATTCTGCAAATACTATTGTTCCTTCAGGAGGGATAGGCTTTAT
>JABSPR010000294.1 GCA_013214975.1 Flavobacteriales bacterium | reverse complement strand
TGTATGTACCTGTAATACATCTTGTTATGCTGTATTGTTTATGCGGTATTCGTTATTAGAGAAGTTTTTTCGATTGGTAAAGTAAGCTTTACTAAAGTGTTTTTATTTTCTTCGCTTTCAAGTACTATTTGGCCTTTAAGAAGATTGACTGCATTTTGAACCATATAAAGACCCAAACCGGTTCCTGTAGATAATGTGTTTGCTTTTATGAACATGTCAAATACTGTAGGACGGTTTTCTTCCGGAATACCAAGACCATTGTCTTCAATTGATATTTGAATCTTATTTTCAATTTCAATTGCCGTAATAATGACGTGTGGATTTCTTACAGAAGGATTTCTATATTGAATAGAATTCTTGATTACATTGGTTAACACAATGTGAAGAAGGTTCTTATCCGTAGTAATACTTTCAATGTTGGAGCTTACTTCTACACTAATGTTATTAGAGTCTAATTTCTCCTGAAGAAAGTTTATTACTGAGTCGAAAGACTTGTTAAGTTCGAAACTGGAATAGTTTAACTGGTGCTGTTTTATTAGTGCAACCTGTTGGAGGTCGTCGAGTACATGTTCAAGCTTACTTAGCGATGCAGATATATAGTCGAATGTTTCCGATAATTTACCGGTAGGCAGTTCTGTTTTGGCGATATTAACCAACCCGATACTATTTGCTAAAGGTCCTTTTAAATCATGCGATGCTTTATATATAAAAGTTTCTAACTCGCGATTCGCAGATTCAAGTTTACGCCTGTCGTTTTTTCGATCAGATATATCTCTTATTATTTCACAGTAAAGAATGTTATCCTTAACCTTCCATCGGGTAACGGAAACCTCCAAGTCAAACTTCTCCCCGTTTTTTCTAAGTCCAATTGACTCGTATGTAGTTCCCTCCGCGTCAAAATGTTTATCTTTCTCCGGATTGTATCCTTTTCCAGGAATATGAATATTGGCATGTTTACCAGGAAGTATAATTTTAACATTTTCTCCAATTACCTGTTCTTTGGTAAAACCATAAATTACCTCGGCACCTCTATTCCACATAATAATAATACCTTCTTGATCGGAAATTATTATTGCATCATTGGCAGCTTCAAGTATCGATTGAAATCTTTCGTTCGCTTCAGAAAGTTCTTTCTCCTTTTCTACGTTTTCTGTTACATCCCTTGTTGATCCATGATAAAAAGTTATTTCTCCGTTTTCATTAACTACGGGATTCGAAATTTCTCTAATCCAGATATATTTTTCGGTTTGGATGTTTTTAATACGGTAAGTGACTTCAATGTTCTTTTTAGTTTCAAGCATTTGCTTAAAGCTCTCCTCGATAAGAACTAGATCTTCTGGGTGAACCATTTTGTAGAACTCTTCTAAATAGACGTCATCTTCTGCTTTTATGCCGATTAGGTTTTCGACTTTTCCACTTCTGAAAATTACCCGTTCAATAAGAGGGGATAGGCTAACGATTTCCATCGTGTAAATTGATTCTTCAATGTTATCTAGTATTCTTTCGATTTTGCTTTCTGATTCCTGTAAAGCGGATTTTTTCTCTACTATTTCTGATATGTCTCTTATCGATCCATGGTATATGTGAATATTTCCTGTTTTATCAAACGAGAATGGATGAGCAATATCTTCAACCCATATGTATTTATTGGTTTTTATATTTTTTATACGATATGTAAATATGCTTCTCTCTTTACTCGCGAGCATTTCTTTATACTCTTCAACTACTCGTACCTTGTCACTTGGATGAATTAAATCATTCCAGAAGTTTTCTTCTCCCCATTCCTCTAGCTTAAAACCTAATTGGGATTCAATTCTACCACTGGAGAAAAGAATCCTTTCTTTTATTGGGTCATGTGAAGTGATTTCAATAGAGTAGACAGTTTCGTTAATATTGTTTACGATTTGCTCAATACGGTCTTTCGATTCTTTTAGTGCAACATCTTTTTGGACTCTTTCGCTGATGTCGTTAATAATAATAAGAGAACCAATATGTTGGCCGTCTTCATTTAAATACGGTGTTCTATTAACCCACGCTGGAAAATGCAGACCTGATTTTTTTCTAAACTGAATTTTATATTCGGCACCATCGTTTAGGTCAGCTTTAATTCTGCTGTCTATAAGTTTTTTGTGTTCAGTTTCTGGAATGAATACTTTTTCAGGTTTTTGGTTAATCAGTTCACTTTGTGGGTATTCCAGCAGGGTAGTTGTCATGTCATTTACATATTTAACAACATTATTTTGGTCTGTAACAAGGATGCCTTGTTTCATGCTTCTCAACAAGTGCTCGGAGGTAATATAAGGATTGAAGGACATGATTTTGTACTTGGAGAGGGCATATATTGTACAACTGGAGTATACAAGTGTAAAGGTTGTTGTGAGTGGTATGTCTTTTAAATCAAAAGCAAAAGGTAGTATGTATTGCGTTGTAATTCCTTGAAGAACAGGTATCGCATAACCTATAGCAATAATTCTTGATTGCAAATTTTTAATCGGAGTCTTTCGCATCTTATATGCAAACTTTACCAAAACGTAAAGTGTTAACAGGCCTGCAGCTGAAATCCAAGTGACTTCTAATGTGTTGAGGAATTCTTGTGTTGGTTTGTAAATCCATCCCCAAAATGAACTGAATTCTAAAGAATGCTTAAACAGTTCTGCTCTTCCTGAAACTTCAAAAAAGAGAGAGGGGAGATATAATCCCGTCATCATTAGAAATGAATGCGTTATTTTTTTATTTCCTGAATAGAGTAAAGCAAAATGAACACTGAAAGGGCCTATGAAAAGAACACCGAAGAAAAGCATGTCAAGCCAGAACTTAGCAGTAATGTAATTGGCACTTAGCCTAACCATAGTGTCACTAATTTGCCAGATGGTCATCGATAGTACGAGGCAGGCGAAAAGAACGGTTGTGCTATTCTTGGGAAGTGTCCTTAAGGCGAATATGGAAATACCCATATTAAGTATGCCAGGAATTAAGGCAAGGAGAACAGATTCCCAATGCACTACATTATAATTATGTAG
>JABSPR010000293.1 GCA_013214975.1 Flavobacteriales bacterium | reverse complement strand
TAAATGATTTTCTTAATTTTTCTTCTGTTTCAAACAGCCCTTCAGTAGTCTTTTTATAGTGGGAAACATTTGAATGGTCTCTGCCAATCACTTCTCCTATTTCTTCAAGATTCATTCTTGTATTATTCAAAAGAACGATTGATATTATCCTTCTTATATCGACTAATCCCCTAACTCTTATGGGGGATTTAATTTGCTCTTCTGTAATGTCAAATTTATCCTGCACTATTCTGTACAGTTTATCTATATCATTATTCATATCCTATTATTCTTATGTAACCTTTATTGTTGTTATCTCCTATTTCATACTTAAAGCCATGCCTATCAAGCACAGCTTTAACGATTCGATGCATCTCTCCAGAGTTCCCTGTTATGATGTCGTGAGGATACTCCGTCAGGAACACATAGTTTTCAACAAGCCTATCGACATCTGCATGAGATTCTCCATGAAGGTCAAGCTTCCTTTGTGGTGCGCTATTTTTCTTCTTCTTGCGTCCCATCAAGTCCATACTCTTTTACCAGCTTCTGCTCAATCACATCTATGAACTTTAGCTCCGAGTTCTCTGGTATTGAAACCATGGTATCATTAATTTCTGCTGATTTTCCATGCACCATCGCATAGAACATCTCCTCTGTTAAAACAACTTCTTTCATTAATTCTAAATTTAGACAGCCATATCCATCTCTCTGTCATACTGTAAATATTGACTCATGACTTCGTTTTGTCTTATTTCTTCACGTCCTAATAATATTGCCACATTTTTTCTCAAATTCTGTCTGGCCTTCGATAGATTTGATTTTGATGTACCCTCCGAGATTTCCAATTTCTCGGCAATTTCCTTGTGAGACATTTCTTCAAACACATGCATGTTGAAAACAGCTCTATAAGATGGAGATAACTTTTGGATTTGTTCCATTATTAAATCAACTGGAATTCCTTTTACCTCATCTTCATTTATTTCAAAACCTTTGTCTTCTTCTGACATGCCATCAAAAAAGGCCATATCGGCTGTGTCCATTACAAAGGTGTTCTTTTGCTTTCTGGTGTAATCAATGGCAGTATTTGCCATGATTCTACTTATCCATCCCTCGAAACTTCCTTTCATCGTATACTTGCTAATATTTTCAAATATTTTGATGAATCCGTCACTCAATATGTCTTGAGCAGTGTCTTTGTCTTTCGCATATCTCATTGCAATTCCCATGCACCTGTCGTAGTTCAATTCAAACAGAATTTTTTGAATTCTTCTATCATTGACCAAACATCCTTTTATGAGCTTCTTGACGTGCCCCTTATTTTTAAGGTCATAAACATTTTCTCTAAGAGCTGCGTATCTACTTATCGCTTCTCCAAAAGGAATACATTCAAGATTATCTAAACTGTCATTGAGAGTTCTACCATCTTTATGATAGATTACATATCCAGAAGGAACTGGGCCATTTGCCTCTTCCCAAACAACCTTATCATTTCGAAGATATTTGGCCAATCCTTTATCATCACTACCTGCATTTACAAACCTAAGTCTTTTGATGTTTCCAGTCTTCAATGTTTTCTTACGTATCATGAAGCTACCAACTTTGGTATTCTTCAAACCAGTATTCCAAGATTTTTGTCCTTTTTTAAACTTCCCTTCTTGGTAATCTTTTGGGTTAGATTTTTTATGAATGTTGTAACACTCGTGAGAGCAGAACTTTCTCTTTCGAGACCTACTCTTAAAATTTTTACTACAGCATTCGTTATGACACGTAATAACTGGCATGGTTTAACCCTCCGTTTTTTTATCTGACTTCTTCATTTTACTTATGATTATTTCTCCAATTAAGAAGAAGATAACGCCCCAGGCAAAAAAGAAAAAGTGCCCTGCGAATACCAATAGAACGACAAGGGGCTTCCCC
>JABSPR010000292.1 GCA_013214975.1 Flavobacteriales bacterium | reverse complement strand
TTCATCGACAACCACAAAGCCAATTACAGAAATATTATTGTAACAAAGAATCCAAAACAAACGGAGCGGATGTACAATATGTTTGAGGAGGATGAAAAAAGCATTGTGTTCTCTTCGATGGTTCTGCCTTTAAGTGAAGGTTTCGTGGACCGTGAGCTAAAAATCGCTTGCTATACCGAACATCAAATATTCAATAAGTATAACCCTTTCTTTTTACGAGCTGGATTTCAAAAAACAAAACAAGCAATTACTTTAAAAGAGCTTAATACTCTTCAAACCGGCGACTATGTCACACACATTGATCATGGTGTTGGACAGTTTTCCGGTCTATTAAAAATAGATGTCAACGGAAAACAACAGGAAGCAATTAAGATTATCTACAAGGATGGTGACATTTTATATGTGAGTATCCACTCCTTGCATCGTGTTTCAAAATATTCGGGGCAAGAAGGAAAGACTCCTAAGTTGCATAAGATAGGATCTAAAGCATGGGCGGCGCTCAAGCAAAAAACAAAGAAGAGAATTAAAGAAATTGCATTCGACATTATCAAAGTCTATGCAAAAAGAAAAGCTGAAAAAGGATTTGCCTATGCACCAGATACGTATCTACAACACGAGTTAGAAGCATCATTTGTCTATGAAGACACTCCAGATCAAATTACTGCTACAGTCGATGTAAAGAAAGCCATGGAATCGGAAGCTCCAATGGACCGGTTGGTATGCGGTGATGTTGGCTTTGGAAAAACAGAGATTGCAATAAGAGCTGCATTTAAAGCAGTAACAGATAGCAAGCAAGTTGCCATGATGGTACCAACAACTATCTTAACCATGCAACATTTCCAAACCTTTTCGGAAAGGCTTAAAGATTTCCCGTGCAACATTGAATTCATCAACCGATTTAAATCAACAAAAGATCAAAATGAAATACTTGAAAGACTAGAGAAAGGCAAGATTGACATTATAATTGGAACACATCGACTAGCCGGAAAAGATATTAAGTTCAAAGACCTCGGTTTATTAATTGTAGATGAAGAACAAAAATTTGGCGTTAATACAAAGGATAAACTGAAGACAATAAAAACGAGCATCGATACGCTTACCCTAACGGCCACTCCTATTCCAAGAACATTAGAGTTTTCCATGATGGGTGCTCGAGATCTATCGACGCTTAATACGGCGCCTCAAAACAGGCAACCAATACAAACCGAGTTACATACCTTTAGCGAACGAATTGTTGCCGATGCAATTTCTTATGAGATGCAGCGCGGGGGTCAAGTTTACTTTGTAAACAACCGTGTTCAAAATATTGAAGAGATCTCTGCCATGATAAACAGGCTTTGTCCTAATGTAAGAATTGGTGTTGTCCATGGCCAATTAAAAGGACCTCAAATCGAAAAGGTAATGGTCGACTTTATTGAGAACGAATTCGACGTTTTAGTTGCTACTTCTATTGTAGAATCTGGTTTAGATATCCCAAATGCCAATACTATCATCATAAATAATGCACACATGTTTGGCTTAAGTGATTTACATCAACTACGTGGGCGTGTTGGTCGATCAAATAAAAAAGCTTTTTGCTATTTACTCTCTCCTCCTCTATCTGGACTTACGAAAGAAGCTAGTACACGACTTAAAACAATAGAGCAATTTGCTGAATTAGGAAGTGGATTTAACATTGCTATGCGCGATTTGGATATCCGAGGTGCGGGTGATTTACTAGGTGGTGAGCAAAGTGGTTTTATTAACGATCTTGGATTCGACACCTATCAAAAGATATTAAACGAGGCTATTAAAGAACTCAAGGAAAATGATTTCAAAGACCTTTATCAAAGAGACGAGGACTACGAATATGTATCAGAATGTCAGATTGAAACCGACCTGGAAATTCTTTTCCCAGATGACTACATTAATAGTGTAGTTGAAAGAATGGCATTATATAAGGAATTAAACATGATCAAGAAACAAGAACAACTTGATAAATACATCGAAAACCTTATTGATCGTTTTGGCCCTATTCCTCCTCAAGGAAATGAATTATTCAACACCATCCGTTTAAGATGGATTGCTAAAAAATTAGGTCTAGAAAAGATCATCCTAAAAAGAGATAAGTTCATTGCTTATTTCGTGGCTGACCAAGAGTCTGCGTTCTTCGAATCTCCAATTTTCACGAAAGTTTTAATACACGTTCAGGCCAATGCCCATAAGTTTACAATTAAAGAAAAGAATGATAAACTGGGTCTTTATGTGGAGAACGTTAAATCACTCCAACAGGGAATCGAATTACTAGAGCAAATTAAATAATTATCGGAGCTTCCGAATAGGATTACCCACATACACTCCCGGCTCCTCAATATCTTTTAGTACTACCCCACCCATACCAATAGTTGTATTTGAACAAATATTGAGCAGATGTTTTATCGATGCATTTGTAGCAATATAGACCTGATTTCCTATTACACATCCCCCACTAATTTTTGCTCCAGGAGCTGAAGTAAAATAATCTCCAAGAGTTGTATCGTGACCTATCGTGGTATGTAAATTCAATTGCGAATGTTCTCCAATTTTTATATTGCATGTTAATATACACCCTGCCGTAATTATAGTCCCTGCTCCAATCTCAACCCATTCTGACATTACAACAGAAGGATGGATTAACGTAGCATAGCTTGTATTCTTGGGTAACGACTCTACAATTTTTTTTCGTTTTACGACATCACTAATTGAAACAATAACAGAATATAAATCTGGTTCAAATTTAGAAGAAGGAAGGATTTC
>JABSPR010000291.1 GCA_013214975.1 Flavobacteriales bacterium | reverse complement strand
TTCTTTTAAATATTGTTTTACGTCTGATTCTGACGGGCTATCGGGAGTACCAATATTGACTAAAAGAACGCCTGTTTTACTCATTTGATATTTATTGTTAAATAGAGAGAGCTCGAAGATAATTCGAAATCAAGGAAAACAAAATAGATGTGCAAGTCTTTATTTATACTTGCACAATTTTTATTTAATATTGAGAACGATTAACGTATCATTGCTTAACAGCATTACGTATATCCATCAATTCTAATTACAACAGGACAACATAAATGACATATCAAAATGATCTGCTACTTAGGGTAGCTAAGGGAGAAACAGGAGAACGTACGCCAATTTGGATGATGAGACAAGCGGGTAGAATCCTTCCTCAGTATCGTGCTGTTAGAGCAAGCCTAAGTGGTTTTGTTGAATTGGTTAAAACACCCGAATTTGCCTGTGAGGTTACTATTCAGCCTGTAGATGAATTAGGAGTTGATGCCGCTATTATCTTTTCCGATATTTTGGTTATACCGGAAGCACTAGGTCTCGATTATGAAATGGTAGAGGCCAAGGGGCCTTATTTCCCGAGAGTAATTGAAAGTCTTAAAGACATTGATGCTTTAAGAGAAGTTGATCCAGAAGAACATTTAAAATATGTTGTTGATGCAATTAAGCTCACTAAAAAAGAATTAAATAATAGAGTTCCGTTAATTGGGTTCGCCGGTGCACCCTGGACTATTTTTTCATATATGATAGAAGGGCAGGGGTCTAAGACTTTCTCGAAAGCGAAGAAGTTTTTATTCACTCAGCCTGAGGCATCACATAAATTATTACAGAAGATTACGGATGCTACTATTGTTTATTTAAAAGCTCAAATCGCAGCAGGGGCAGATATTGTTCAGGTTTTTGATTCGTGGGCTGGCGTATTAAGTCCAGAAAGTTATTTAATCTATTCGATGCCTTACATCAAACAAATATGTGATGCTATTAACGAAGTACCTGTTATTGTTTTTGCGAAAGGTGCTTATTTCGTGCGTAAAGAGCTGGGTGCATTAGATTGTCAAGTGGTTGGTTTAGACTGGAATATGGATATCCATGAGTCTAGGTCATTAATAGGATCGAGCAAAGTGTTACAAGGAAATATGGATCCTTGTATGTTGTATGCCGATAGGAGTACAATCGAAAAGGAGACCAAGAAAATGCTTAAGTCTTTTGGACCAAATGGGCACATCGCCAATTTAGGACATGGTGTATATCCGGATACGGAATTAGATAAAGTGAAATGCTTTATTGATACGGTAAAAGGATTCGGGCATTAAACGAAAGGATATTCACTTAGTCAACATCTGCATAGAATGCGGATATATTAAAGTAGAATTCTAATTGTCTACCTTCTTTATCTTCAAAGATTAAAATGTCAAATGGTTTTCCTTCGTGGAAGAAAAGTCGTTGCGATTTGTAATTGGCTTCTGGGAAGTTCTCCATTATCCAATTGTACTCGAATGGAACGCTAGAAGCCACGATTGCATCATTGAAAGAGCTGCCATCGAATCCGAAATTGTAATCTTGATCTAAATATTTACACCAAGCAGCATACCCATCAAGTTCTTCTGTTGGTTTGGCTTGGTCGTTTAATACATTAATGATCGCAAGTTTTAATTCTGTATAATCTAATTTGTCAGTAAAAGGGAGCATGCCAAATTTCTGATGTAGATCGTCTTTAATAATACATAAGTAATATACATTTTCGTTGGAGTTCGTATTTGTGGAGTCTAACTCTAATTGCAGTTCACATATTAGATTCTTGTTCTTATCCTTTACTTGGAAGATATGGCTTACCTCAACGGAGTTATCGTGGTTGTTTTCGAAAAACTCATAAGCAAAAACAAGGTGACCATTCCAGTAGAACTGATCTATGCAGTACTTATCTCTCATTTCACCCTTAAGTTGTTTATTATCGTATGCATAACGCAAAAGCTTTTTTAGGTATGTAGCTGCTGCTATATTATTCAGCTCGTAGTTTATTTGAATGAGCTTTGCCATAGCTGCATAGTTATAGGGATGCTTGAGTAAATATTTTTCAAAAGTTTTTTTAGCGTCAAAGTAATCCCCATTCATTTGTTGTGCGAAGCCAATGTTGTATGTAATACCAGCGTACTCGTCTGCATTAGGTTGATAGAATTTTAAAGCCATGGCATATGCTTCCCTCGATTCGTTGAAATCTCCCATTTCGCCATATGCAAAAGCGATATCGGTATACACACTTGGTGGACAATTTGATAAGCTTGAAGCATGTACGTAATTTATTATTGCATCTTCTAATTCACCTAAGTCAAGATGCGCATCTCCTCTTACTAAATGATACTTCGGTTCATTTGGACTTATTTGGATAGCCATATCAAATGCATCAATAGCTTTTCTATAATCTTTTAAGAATACTAGTGTAATCCCTTTTTGGTAAAAAGTAATACCAACCTTTCCATCTCTATTAATGCTCTTAATAAAGTAATCTAATGCTTCGTGATCTTGCTTAAGCATAAATGCAGACATGCCTTTGTAGAACAAAGATTTAGCAGATAGACTGTCTTCTTTTTTAGACTTGTACTTTAATATTTTATAGAACAGATTGTCTACGTAATAGCTCTCAATTTTTTGATCTTCTTTTATTGAGCTAGAAAACGAAGGCCCTCCAATAAGAATAAGGATAAGAA
>JABSPR010000290.1 GCA_013214975.1 Flavobacteriales bacterium | reverse complement strand
TGTCGAGTTGGTTTTGCTCGGTTATTCAATTTTCGATCTGCAAGCTTCTGATTGAACATTAACTCTAAGTAGCTATATAACTCAGGGTGCTTCTTCTTAAGTAGCTGTGGTCGTTCAAAAAAGTATTCAGATGCTACGGCTAAAAATTCTGATCTATTCGTTGCTCCATAAGGACGAATGTCATTTTTAGATTGAATTATTTCTTCAATTTTTTTGTCGATTAAGTTGAGCCAGGGAACAACATAGGACTTCTCTTTGAGATACACCATAATGCCATCAACCTTTCCATCCATTTTATCAATCAAATGCACGAATTCATGAATCGCAGTATTTCGTTTGTCACGACTGTTTGAGAATCCGATGTGCAGTGCTTTCTTTGAAAGAATCATTTTGCCTTCCATGTAGCCATATCCGACCATGCCTAAAATGGATATGTCCGTAGCGCCAATTTCAAAGTCATAATTGAAATGTTCAGGATAGAGTAGTATCTCTTGTAAATTATGGTATTCCCAGTTTGGGAAGGCAAAAATTGGAATAATTGCACTCGCTCCAATGAGAATAATATCTTCATCTTGCACAGTAGTTTTAATTCCAGTAATCTTAGTGGTATTTAAAAAACGAAGCACGACTTTCTCAAACCGTGCTTTGTCGTTAGTATTAAGTAGGGTGTAATATTCAACCTTCTCATGAAGAATTATTCTCCATTCGGCAGAGAATTGAGTATAACGATCCGGTTTGTTCCCATTTCCCAAAAGACGTGTGATCCACGACATTAAATTCAGTATTAAAGATAGATTATAATAGGGTCACTTTTGTTCCCTTATATCAACCGATGAGAGGCACTTCCCGTTCCCATATCAATAGCTGGCGCTAGGTCACCATCGGGTTCCCATATCAATAGCTCGCGCTATTTCTTATAAAAAGGCAGCTTAACAATTTGTGCTTTGATTGATTTACCTCTGATTTCAATGAAAATGTCTGATTCAACAGTGCTATTTTCTTTAGTAACGTATCCAAGTCCAATTGCGATTTTCATTGAAGGAGACATCGTTCCTGACGTTACGCGTCCAATTACATTTCCGTTTGCGTCCTGAATAGGGTAGTCATGACGGGGAATTCCTCTGTCAATCATTTGAAAGGCCACCAATTTGTTCTTAATACCTTCTTCTTTTTGATTTGCCAAAAAGTCCTTATCAATGAAATCGTCTTTTGCCAATTTCGTGATCCAACCTAGACCTGCTTCAAGTGGTGAAGTAGTATCATCAATGTCATTTCCGTATAAGCAGAATCCCATCTCTAGTCTCAACGTGTCTCGAGCTGCTAAACCAATTGGTTTAATTCCGAAATTAGCTCCAGCCTCAAATACTTTATCCCATACTTGTTCTGCAACGTCATTTTTGCAATAGATTTCAAATCCACCACTCCCAGTATATCCAGTTGCCGAAATAATTACGTTATCAACTCCTGCAAATTCTCCTACTTCAAAATGATAATAAGTGATTTCTGATAAGTTCACAGATGTTAGCGACTGCATTGCTTCAACTGCTTTGGGGCCTT
>JABSPR010000289.1 GCA_013214975.1 Flavobacteriales bacterium | reverse complement strand
AATATTCGATATTATCTCTTTTTCAAAATCAAGGTTGATTAGCTCTGTTTTTGCTACTTCTATTTTGTCAATATAATTAGATGAAATGTTATCATTTAAATTAAATCGATTTCTCCTTTTGAACTCTTGTATTGAGGATTCTGAAGATTTTAAAGTGCTAAATACATTTTTAAGTTGCTCATCTATAAATTGAATAATATTGCTAGCACTTTCTGCCTTTTTTTCAACATCATATTCTATAAACTCTTCAGCTATTTTGTTCACTACTTCAGAACTTTTTTTCGCGTTATTGTCCAGAAAAGAAACACTGATAGTTCTAGCTTCATGATTCGCGATTACAACTTGAAGTTGATTTCTGTACTGTGATATTAAATTATTAACGTTATTCATTTGGAAGAAGTACAGTTTTTTATCTTCTTCAGGCAAGGAGAATATTAAGCTATTGAAATCCAGTATGTTGATTTTTAGGTCGAAGTGAGGAAACTGTATCCACTCTGGAAGGATTCCGGATTCTGTAAATTCTTTCCCCCCAAAACGGTAAGACACCTTGACTTCTCTCTCGCTTATAAAACATACAAAAACATTTATACCATAGATCCCTTCTGTTTTAATTTTTGTTTCGACGTTAAAGGGCGACTTGTTATAAAGTTCATTGTTTTTAAAGGTGCCTTCTATGAAATAAGAATGCTCTAAAGGGAGTTGATTTAGAACACGCTTAATAAAGACGTTTGATTTTAGAAGCTCAATTTGCGCTACTAATCCTTTTTGCTTATATATGTCTTCAACATTAAGGACTCGTTTTGCCTGATTGTTATCGCTTAACTGAATAATAGAATTAGACTGGTGAACTTCTTGCGAATACCGAATAATTAGAAATGCACTTAATAAGCCTATAAAGAAAAACAAGAAAAGCCATGGAAGGTTTTTCTTAATAATATTGAAAAATAAGCCCTCATTAAATTCTTCATTTAGGTTAGAAAAGCTTTTTTGGATCATAAGATGTGTTCAATCATTAATTTCCCAAGCCAGTTAGCGTGATGATAAGAAGAATAGTCGATAATAATGATACAAAAGGGTTTAAGTTTCTCAACGCTTGCTCTGCAATATTTGGTATGGGATCAATATAGATCATATCACCCCCTTGAAGGATCAATTCTCCTTGTTTGAGCCCGTCAATATTTGATAGATCGATTAGTAATACTTCGTTGCCAGTCTTACTTGAAGCACTCTTTCTAATTACTTTGATTTTCTTAGACCTTCCTGTGCTCGGTATACCGCCGGCTAAAGCTAAAGCTTCCAAGAGTGTAGTGCTTTCGTTTTGTAATGAAATTGTCTTAGCGCTACCTGAACTCCCAGGAAAGATCATTACCCTTCTATTAGTTACTTTGAGAATAACAAAAGGTTTTACATAGTAGGCCGAGTATAATTCTTCAAGCATTAATTCAGCTTGTCTAATCGTCTTACCTGCGATTTGAGTTCTTCTAAGTAAGGGAAGTTTTGTCTTTCCATCAAATTCAACTAGGTACGTACTGCTCTGATTCTGTCTGAGAACATTTCCTCCTTGCCCTCCCGATGATAGGTCGATTAATTTAAATCCATCATTGTATAATAAACGAAATGTCAGTCTATCATTCGGCGAAATCACGTACTCCTGATTACTTTCTTTTGGGAAGCTAGAGAATTGATAATCTCTCTTTGTTTTCAACATCATACTTGGATTGAAATAGCAAGAGCTTAATGTTGAACTCATTAAAAAGATCAATAAACAAAATCGGGAAATTGGTGTCATGTTGCTGTTTGTATTTAAGTAAAAGTATTAAATAGTATGCAAATCAAATAATAGAAGTGATCTGCAGTTAATTTAATCTCTATTTGTCATCTTTATTAATTGCTCATATAACCACTCCATGTTGCTACATAAGGTTTGATATTCAAATTCTTTAGTAGATTTTCCTGACGTTGATTTTGTCATTTCTTCTCTTTTAGAATCATTCTCAATTAGTTCAAGTAAGTTTAATTTAAAAGCATTCAAATCATCGCTTGGAGAAAGTAGAGCTGTAATATTTTCATTAACAATATTTTCAATTCCTCCTACTCTTGTTGATACAATAGGTTTTCCTGCAGCTTGGGCTTCAATTAAGCTGACAGGTGTGCCCTCGTTAAAAGATGTTAGTGCTACAATGTCTGAACCAGCTAATACTTCATCTACTTCTTTTATCCAAGATGTATATGCTATTACTTGGCTATCACGATTGAATTCTTTTTCCGTGAAGTCGAGATCTAATTCGGATGTTAATGTCTGTAGTTTTGCCTTTTCTTGTCCATCGCCAACTATAAGTGCTTTTATATTTTTATTAGTTTTTTGAACAATATATTCAATAGACTCAAGAAATAGTTTGTGGTTTTTAATAGGAGCTAAACGTCCAATAATTGATATAACTATATCATTTTCTTTAATGTTAAATTTAGTTCTAAATGCTTCTCGCTTTTTTTGTTTGTCTTCTTTGAATTTTGATAGATCGAAACCGAGAGGTACGATACTGGTTTTGTTTTCAGCGGATATTTTGTGAATGTTAACGAGTTCCTTCTTTTGAATTTCTGATATGGCAATAATCTGTGTACTGATTGATGCCAAATATCTTTCGATGATTTTGAACACAGAGGTTATAATTGTAGAGAAGTAGGAGTGGAAGACATGCCCATGAAATGTATGTACTATTATAGGGACTTTACAATGGTATGCTGCTAACCGTCCTAGTGCCCCCGATTTTGCTGCATGTGTGTGCACGATATCAGGTTTAAATTCCTTTATGATTTTCCGAATTTTGAAATAGGCTTTAAGATCATTGAGCGGGTTAAGGCTTCTCTTCATTTCTGGAATTAGTAGAGGATTTAACCCTAGTTTCTCTAAGATGAATAATGAACTATCCTCGCTTTCTTCCTTTTCGCCTCCTATTAACATTGTCTCGTAATCATCAGACATGTACTTTGATAAGTAGCTAACGTTAAAAGTTGGTCCACCTAGGTTGAACCGGTTAATGATTCTCAATACTCGAGGCATATCTGCTTGTTTCTATGATTTAGAATGCGATCATGCCATCCATTTTTTCCACCATGTTTGGAATACAATTAATCCCCAAATTTGGGATTCAATAGCTCCAGGTGAATTGGAAAATAATCGCGATTTTAATTCTTTTATTTTGCTTGGGTTGAATATGTTTTGCTCTTTAACGAAAGAGTCTTCAAGAAGTTCATCATTTATTAAACTTTTAAGTTCGGTTTTAAAGCAACTTAATAATGGAACCTCAAATCCCTTCTTTGGTCTATCGTAGAGCTCACTGGGTAAAATTGACTGGAAAGTGTCTTGTAAAAGTTTCTTTTTAATTTTTCGATTTATTTTAAAATCAGGAGTTAAGTTAAAAACGTAATCAACTAATTCGTGATCCAGAAATGGCGTTCTAACTTCTAAACTATTTGCCATAGACATCATATCGACTTTGTGAAGCATATCGTTTGGAAGAACTAGATGCATGTCAGATCGTAGGATGTCGTTGAAATCGCCCTCGTTTTTTATGTCTTTTAAAAGAGTTTCTTTTCTTTTATCAAGGATGTCTTTCTCTAAAGTATGATTAAGAATGTTTTGTGAAGAAATATCATTGAATTTGGCCCAATTCCAATATCGTTCTTTGGCTGATAAGTTTATTCCATCTCTAAATCGATGGAGTTGCCTTGAAATGTTTCCGATTTTATTGCTTCTGCTCTGTGGAATGTTTTCCCAAATGAAAGAAGATTTACGGATTGCATTAGCCATAAATCCAGGGTTTCTGACTTCGTATTCTGCTTTGTGTTTGTTGTATCCTGAAAAAAGCTCATCGGCTCCATCTCCAGACAATGCAACCGTTACATGTTGGCGTGTGTATTTGCTAAGAAGATTTACCGCCAATGCAGATGAGTCTGCAAACGGCTCGTCTAAATAGTCTAGCGTTGAATGAAGACTTTCGTGTAATTCATCCGTGGAAAGTGCGAATTCAGTGTGATTTGTATTGAATTTCTTTGCAACTAAACGAGAGTAGAATGTTTCATCAAACATCTTGTTATCTTTGAATCCAATAGAAAAGGTGTTGATTTTGTTGTGATGTTTCGATGCTAAAGCCGTAATGATACTAGAGTCAATTCCTCCACTTAAGAAAGTGCCTAATGGTACATCAGATACCAACCTGCGTTGTACAGATTTCTCTAAGATTTCTAACGTCTGTTTTTTTGCCTCATTGTATGTATGGGATGAATAGGTATTAGGCGCAGGGATTTCGTAGTAGCATTCTGATTCTACTTGCTCGGTTATTTTCAGGAAGTGGCCAGGTAGTAATTTTTTTACATTTTTGAATATTGAATGCGGGGCAGGTATATAGTTTAATTCTAAATAGGAATGGAGTGATTCGAAGTCGATTTCTTTGGAAATATTATAAGAAAGCAGCGCTTTCATTTCTGATCCAAAAATAAGTTTGTCTTCATCCTGTAAATATAAAAGGGGTTTTATACCAAATCGATCCCTTGCAATAAACACGGATTCATCTTCTTTGTCGTAAACCGCGAATGCGAAAAAACCATTTATTTTTTCAAGGGATTTTTCTTTTAGCTTGATATATAATTGTAGAAGAACTTCAGTGTCGCCGGTAGTTATGAATTGTACTCCATCGTTTTGCAATTCGTCTTTTATGCTCGCGTAATTATAAAATTCGCCATTGTAAACAATAGTAAATCTTCCGGTTGGATCTGTAAATGGTTGAGAGCTCGCCGAGCTAGTATCGATAATAGACAGCCTAGTATGTCCTAATGAAACGTTCTTGTCTCGAAAGGTGCCATAGCTATCAGGGCCACGTTTACTTAGGGCACTTACAGCCTTGTCGATGGAATCATGAAATGATTTTCCTTGTTCACTAAAAGAAACAATACCTGTAATACCACACATGGTATAAAGTTAATTGTTTTGGTAACGTGGCGTCTATAAATGAATTACTTCGCCATATGCCGCAGCGGCCGCTTCCATAATTGCTTCACTCATAGTAGGATGCGGGTGGACGGTTTTTATTAATTCATGTCCAGTTGTTTCTAGTTTTCGTATTGCAACAATTTCTGCGATCATTTCTGTTACGTTGGCCCCGATCATATGTGCACCAAGTAGCTCACCGTATTTTGCATCGAAAATTAATTTAACAAAGCCGTCTTTATGGCCCGAAGCTGATGCTTTTCCTGAAGCGGCGAATGGAAATTTTCCGATTTTCAATTCATATCCAGCTTCAATTGCTTTTTTTTCGGTTAAGCCAACAGATGCTATTTCTGGCTGGCAATAAGTACACCCCGGGATGTTGCCATAATCAAGTGCTTCTGTTTTTTCTCCAGCAATTTTTTCAACGCAAATAATACCTTCGGCAGAAGCTACATGCGCTAAAGCCTGACCTCCAACGCAATCTCCAATAGCATAAACATTAGGGATGTTTGTTTGGTAATATTCATTTGTTACAATTTTCCCCGCGTCAGTAATTACTCCAGTGTTTTCTAGTCCAATGTTTTCAATGTTAGAAACTATACCTACGGCAGATAATACAATATCTGTATCAATGGTTTCTTCTCCCTTGCTTGTTTTAACAATTACTTTAATCTTTTTACCAGAAACCTTAACGCTTTCAACACTTGCATTAGTCATTACCTTCATGCCCGATTCTTTGAAAGACTTTCGGAGTTGATCCGAAACATCTTTATCCTCTACAGGAACAATTGTAGGCAAGTATTCAATAAGAGTAACTCGTGTGCCTAAAGTCTGGTAGAAATAAGCAAACTCTGAGCCTATTGCACCTGAGCCAACCACTACCATCGATTTTGGCTGAGACTTTAGAGTAAGCGCTTCTCGGTAGCCAATAATATGTTTTCCATCTTGTGGGATATTGGGTAATTCTCGTGAGCGAGCACCAGTTGCAACAATTATGTTCTTTGATTGAATGATAGATTTTTTACCATTCATTTCAATCTCAATTGTATTGCGATCTATTAATGTTCCAAAACCGGTTATTACATCAATCTTGTTTTTTTTCATGAGGAATTGAATTCCTTTACTCATTCCATCCGCTACATCTCTACTTCTCTTGACGATAGCTGTAAAATCTGCTTTAACTCCACTTGTAGTTATGCCAAAATCTTCTGCATGATTTAGATATTCAAAAACTTGTGCACTCTTCAAAAGTGCTTTGGTTGGGATACAACCCCAGTTAAGGCAGATTCCTCCGAGATTTTCCTTTTCGATAATGGCAGTTTTAAGACCTAATTGAGACGCGCGTATTGCCGCGACATAACCTCCGGGGCCGCTTCCAAGAACTACAATATCATAATCCATTCGATACGTTTTTGTGATTGTGTTTGTATAACGAATTTAAAGGTAAATAGTTGAATAAAAAAGAAAGAGCTAGGGGTGCGAAATACAAGATAAATGTTAAATTTGATTAGATGGGCCATAATAATTCTAATGGCGTATTAGAATGAAAATTATATTAATTGAATTAAAGAATACTTACAATGAGAAAATACGACAAGTTTTACATCAATGGACAATGGGTTCAGCCAAATGGAACAGGAACGAGTGAAGTAACAAATCCAGCAACTGGAGAGATTTCTGCTGTTGTGCCAATGGGTAATTCGGAAGATGTGGATGCTGCTGTTGCTGCCGCAAAGGAAGCGTTTAAAACTTGGTCGACTACAAGTGCTTCAGAAAGAGAAGGGTATTTGAGAAAACTTGCTGCTGAGGCAGAAAAGAGAAATGCTGAATTAACAGAAACAATTATTGACGAGTTAGGAATGCCAGTGCAGAATGCCGCAGCTTATCAAGTTGATCCGCTAGGAATTATTTGTGAGTCGTTTGCGGATAAGGCGAAGCACATGGATGAAGTTGAGGAAGTGGGTAACTCTGTTATCTCTAAAGAGCCTATCGGCGTTTGTGCAATGATAAATCCTTGGAACTATCCAATCTGGCAATTAATTGGAAAAGTTGCTCCTGCAATTGCAGCTGGCTGTACAATGGTTGTAAAGGCTGCAAGTCAAACTCCTAGTCATTTATTTATTTTTGCTGAAATGTGCGAAGCCGTTGGTTTGCCAGCAGGTGTTTTTAATATTGTTCATGGAAGTGGAAGAGAAATAGGTGGTAGATTAAGTTCGCACCCAGATGTTGATTTAGTAACGTTTACTGGTTCTACTGGAGCCGGAGTACAAGTAACTAATGCAGCAGCTCCAACGGTAAAAAGAGTTTGTTTAGAGCTAGGAGGTAAGTCACCTTTCATTATCACGGAAGAAGCGGATTTAGATGCTGCAATTGATTTCGGTATTAATGATATTATGGTTAATACGGGACAAACATGCAACGCTCTTACAAGAATGGTTATTCATGAATCTATCTATGATAAAGCAGTTGAATTAGCAAAGACTAAAACAGAAGCTTTAACTGTAGGTGATCCGACAGATCCAAGCATTTTTATTGGCCCAATGGCTTCTTCAAGTCAAAAAGCTACCGTGCTAGAGTATATTGATAAGGGTATTGCAGAGGGAGCTAGGTTAGTAACTGGTGGTACTGGAATGCCTGCAGGAATGACTGTTGGGAACTATGTTTCTCCAACAATCTTTGCGGATGTTACAAATGATATGGCTATTGCACAAGAAGAGATTTTTGGGCCGGTTCTATCAATGATTAAGTATTCAAGTATTGATGAGGCTGTGGAAATAGCAAACGATACGCCATTCGGATTAGCATCTGCTGTTTGGGCAGGAGATAAAGATAAAGCCAAGGCTATTGGTCTTAGGATTAAAGCAGGACAGTGCGCAATTAATGGTGGCGAGCCTAATCATGAGGCTCCTTTTGGTGGCTATAAAGAATCAGGAAACGGACGTGAGTTTGGAAACGCTGGATTGCATGAGTATTGCGAAATAAAAGCTATGCAGTTTTAATAAATATGTCTAGTCCTAAATAATCGTTACAGGTTTTAGGTTGATAAAAATAGATTAATTAAAGAGCAGCAAAAACGTTTTTGCTGCTCTTTTTCATTTTATAAGTTTTAATTTTTGATTGATCGTGCATTTGTATTGGAGTTAGCATATTGCAGGACTCATGCGGTCTCCTGTTGTTATATATCTCAATACGTTCTTTAACAACTTGTTTGATAGTTTCTATATCTAGACCTTTT
>JABSPR010000288.1 GCA_013214975.1 Flavobacteriales bacterium | reverse complement strand
AGCCTGATTAAAACAATTTTAAAAGAAAAAGGACTGGATGACAAACTCTATAAGCCGAATATTGTTTACAATAGGATTTCAGCTGCGAAAAACAACCTAATTGGCCCTAAATCATATTTGGAAAACCCAGAAATAATGGGGAATGACGAGTCAAGCGGCCGACCTAAAATCGGAGAAATTTATCAAACTTATAATAGACGTTGTTTTAAATCTGGTGCAATGGATTTTGATTATCTTCTTTTTAAAACTAATGTGCTTTTAACTAAGTTTCCTGATGTTCTTTACAAATACCAACACAAGTTTAAACATGTTCTGGTAGATGAATATCAAGATACCAATCACTCGCAATACAGTATTGTTAAGAAACTTGCTGCTTTAAATGAAAACGTTTGTGTAGTTGGTGACGACGCTCAGAGCATCTATAGCTTCCGGGGTGCAAATATTCAGAATATTCTAAATTTCAAAAAGGACTATCCTGATTATACTTTGATAAAGCTAGAGCAAAACTACAGATCAACTAAAGCTATAGTTAATGCAGCAAATAGCATTATCGGAAATAACCGAGATCAAATTGCAAAAGAAATCTGGACGGAAAATCAAGAAGGACAAAAGATCAGCGTTAAAATGTCTTTGACAGACAATGAAGAAGGTTTTAATGTCGCTAGTTCAATCCATGAGACAAACTTGAGAGACCAGGTCAATTTTAATGATTTTGCCATATTATACAGAACAAATGCGCAATCAAGGTCTATGGAGGAGGCCCTTAGAAGATTAAATATTGCGTACCGGGTATACGGAGGACTTTCTTTCTATCAACGAAAAGAAATTAAAGACTTAATGGCCTACTTCCGAATGGCAATTAACCCAAATGACGAAGAGGCACTAAAAAGAGTTATCAATTACCCCGCGAGAGGAATAGGAAAAACTAGCATTGACAAATTGATTGTTGCCTCAAGTGAGATGGACAGAAGTATCTGGCAAGTACTTTTAGATATTAATCATATTGATATTGGGATTAATACGGGAACAAGGAAAAAGATTCAAGAATTCGTAACACTAATTAAAACCTTCAGCCTTAAGTCTGAAGTTGAAGATGCTTACAAACTTGGTATGGATATCGCGAATTCCTCGGGTTTACTAAAAGATTTATACAACGACAGGACTCCTGAAGGCCTGAGTAAACATGAAAACATCCAAGAACTATTAAATGGAATAAAAGACTTTACTGAACAAAACGAAGATCTCGACAGAAAAACGCTGGCCAGTTTTACTCAAGATATTGCTCTTTTAACAGATGCAGATTCAGATGATAAGGAACCAAAAGACAGAGTCTCGTTAATGACAATACATAGTTCAAAGGGTCTTGAATTTCCACATGTCTATATAGTTGGTTTAGAAGAGAATCTATTCCCCTCGCAACTATCAATAAATTCAAGGGCTGAATTAGAAGAAGAGCGCCGTCTTTTTTATGTTGCCGTTACTAGAGCTATGACAAAGGCCTATCTTTCATATGCCACTACACGTTACAGATGGGGAAGCCTCATAAACTGTGAACCGAGTAGGTTTATTGAAGAAATCGATGAGAGATATATTGAAAAAGATATTTCAAAATCTTATCGAAGAGGCCCATTAAATGATGATATTCAGCGAAAAACCATCATAAAGTCAAGCGGATTTCAGAAAAAGGAAATCAAAGAATTTCCAAGTAATAAAGCAACCTTGAATAAGAAATTGATCAAAGTTCAAAGCGCTGTCAAATCACAAAAAACTAATTCCGATTTTAAAGAAAGTGACTTAAGTGGGCTAGCTCAAGGAATGAAAATAGAACATGAAAGATTCGGAAGAGGCATTGTAATTAAATTAGAAGGAGAATACCCAAATACAAAAGCTTCAGTAGAGTTCGAAGGCGTGGGTAAAAAGCAGCTACTTTTAAAATTTGCCAAGCTGAGAATCCTTAATTAAAATATTACGTATGAATAAAAAATATAACTACTTTTACTTTTCCTCAATGCCGATACAAGGCATACTAGACATTGGATAAATTAGCACAAACTATAATGGAATACAATTCAGTAAGATCAAGATTAATTATACCAGAGTATGGAAGACATTTCCAGAAATTGGTAGAACATGCCATCAGCATAAAAGATGATGAAGAAAGGGCAAAATTAGCAACAGCGATTGTAGATAAGATGGGACAACTGAACCCACATTTAAAAGATGCTGATGACTACAAACATAAATTATGGGACCACCTACACATCATAGCTGATTACAAACTTGAAGTTGAATCTCCTTTTCTAAAGCCAAATCCTAAAGATGTTAAGAAATATGAGCGTCTAGCTTATTCTAAAAACAACATCAAATACAAACATTACGGAAGGGCCATTGAATCACTTATAGCAGCTGCTATTAAGTATGAGGATGGTGAAGAAAAAGATGCGTTGGTTGCATCTATTTGTAATCAAATGAAAAAGTTCTTTGTAACGTGGAATAGAAATACTGTCAATGACGAGTTGATATTCAAGCAATTGGGCCTTTTGTCTGATGATAAATTAAAACCTAGCAAAAATTTAGTTTTAATGGACACTAGCTCTTTAGTGAATCCGAATGTCAGACCCCCACAAAGAAAGAATAAAGGAAAGAACCAAGGTCGTTATAAGTACAGCCGAAAGAAATAAGCATTAAATGGCAAGTTTTGAAATTAATGGAGGAAATAGACTTAGAGGAGATCTAATCCCCCAAGGTGCTAAAAACGAAGCACTACAAATACTCTGTGCAGTATTGTTAACACCAGACAGAGTTGTTATTAAAAACATCCCTAACATCTTAGATGTACGAAACCTAATCGATCTTTTAGGAAGCTTAGGAGTGAAAGTGGAGAAAATCTCTGATTCTGAATTTGCGTTCGAAGCATCTGACGTTAATACAGACTTGTTAGATTCAGATGAAGTAATGCAAAAAGGTTCTCAACTAAGGGGAACGATTATGACGGCGGGGCCGATGCTCGCTCGATTCGGAAAAGCGATAATCCCTAGCCTGGGAGGAGACAAAATCGGTCGTAGAAGATTAGATACCCACTTTATTGGATTTGAAAAGCTCGGAGCGAAGTTTGTCTACAACGATGCAAACGGCGAATTTGTGGTTACCGGTAAAAACCTAAAAGGCTCTTACATGCTATTAGGTGAAGCTTCGGTTACAGGAACAGCAAATATTCTAATGGCATCTGTATTAGCTGAAGGCAGAACGCAAATATATAATGCTGCTTGCGAGCCTTACATTCAACAACTAAGTAAGATGTTGAACAGAATGGGCGCCAATATTTCAGGAATTGGCTCCAACCTTCTAACTATTGAAGGCGTTTCTTCGCTAACAGGATGTGAGCACACGATATTACCTGACATGATTGAGATTGGAAGTTTTATTGGTTTGGCTGCGATGACTCAATCCGAAATCACGATTAAAGATGTCGCATATCAAGAGCTTGGAGTTATACCAGAAACATTTAAAAAACTTGGCATCAATCTTGAACTAAAGGGTGATGACATATTTGTTCCAGAGCAAGAAAGCTACTCGATTAACACTTTTATCGACGGTTCCGTTCTTACCATTGCAGATTCGACATGGCCAGGACTTACACCCGATTTATTGAGTATCATTTTAGTTGTAGCTACTCAAGCAAATGGAAGTGTCTTAATTCATCAAAAAATGTTTGAAAGCAGACTTTTCTTTGTTGATAAACTAATTGATATGGGTGCCAAGATTATCTTATGCGATCCTCATAGAGCTAGTGTATTTGGGATTAACAAAGAATATAGATTGAGAGGTATTTCTATGACATCGCCAGATATTAGAGCTGGAGTTTCATTATTGATTGCCGCGCTTTCTGCAAAAGGGAAAAGTACTATTCATAATATTGAACAAATCGATAGAGGTTACCAAGACATTGATACAAGACTAAATGCCATCGGTGCTGATATAAAAAGGATTAATTAAAGATTATGTTTAAAAAGCTAATCATATTGGCCATTCTAGTTGCATGCTCATTCGGATTTACAAATTCGATTAAAAGCTCTGCAGCCGAACCAAGAACGATAGGTATTAATATTGGAAATATCGCTCCAGAACTTTCCTACAAAGACCCTAACGGGAAAGTTATCTCTTTATCCTCATTAAAAGGAAAGCTTGTTCTCATTGATTTCTGGGCTTCATGGTGTGGACCTTGCAGAAGAGAAAATCCAAACATTGTATCTGCTTATAAAAAATACTCAGCCGCAAAGTTTAAATCCGCAAAGGGATTTGAAATTTATAGTTTATCATTGGATCAAGACATGAATAGATGGAAGGCAGCAATAGCACAAGACCATTTAGACTGGAATACTCATGTAAGTGATTTAGGTGGGTGGAGATCTGCTGGTGCAGCACAATATGGGGTAAGAAGCATTCCAACTTCCTTTTTAATTGACGAAAACGGTATAATAATAGCTAAAAACCTAAGGGGTACTGTATTACATCAAGAATTGGATAAACACGTAAAATCCTTTTAACTCTGCCTTAAAAAAAATCTTAATAAAATTAACAAGTCACTCATCTGACAATTTGTCGTAATTCGATTAATTGGCAAACAAATTGACTAGCACAAAACATTGATTTAAAACACTACAAATGTCGGATAGCAAAGAACAAGAGGAGTTAGAAAAAGAAGAACTCAACGTAGAGAATATAAGGGAAACTTCGGAAGAAGAAACGAGTACAGAAGAAATAGAGGAAGAAGTAGTTGAAGAAGTAGTTGAAGAAAAAACACCTGAACAAGAGCTCGCTGAACTAAACGATAAATACCTAAGACTTTATTCCGATTTCGACAATTTCCGAAGAAGAACAGCAAAAGAGCGACTAGAGCTGATGGGTACGGCATCATCAGATGTTATGAGTTCTTTATTACCGGTAATGGATGATTTTGATAGAGCTTTTAAAGCCCTGGAAGATAAAACTGGTGATATGGATAACTTTAAAGAAGGTATAATATTAATCCATGAAAAATTCAGAAAGGCACTATTAGAAAAAGGTTTAGAAGAAATGAATAGCATGGGTAAAGAATTCGATGCTGACATGTACGAGGCAGTTACCTCTATTCCATCACCTACCAAGGATGATAAAGGAAAGGTGCTTGATGTCTTAGAGAAAGGATATTCTATAAGTGGTAAAATTATTCGTTTTGCCAAAGTTGTTGTTGGAGCATAAATAGATCAGTTGCTATGGCTAAAAGAGATTTTTACGAAGTATTAGGGGTACAAAAAGGTGCCAGTGAGAGTGAAATTAAAAAGGCCTATCGGAAAATGGCTATTAAGTAGCACCCGGATAAAAACCCGGATGATGCCTCAGCGGAGGATAAATTTAAAGAAGCCGCAGAAGCATATGAAATACTAAGCAACCCTGAAAAAAAACAACGATACGACCAATTTGGTCATGCCGGAATGGGCGGTGCTGCTGGCGGGGGTGGATTCCATGGGGGCATGAATATGGATGACATATTTAGTCAATTCGGCGACATCTTTGGAGGTGGCGGCGGAGGATTTGGTGGCTTCGGTGGCGGAGGCGGGCAAAGAGGCCGAAGAGTGAATAGAGGCTCAAACCTCCGGATAAAAATAAAAATTACACTTGAAGAAGTCGCAACTGGTGTT
>JABSPR010000287.1 GCA_013214975.1 Flavobacteriales bacterium | reverse complement strand
CCATCATTCAATCTCATTCTTGGCCCGTAAGTATTAAATATTCTTACTATGCGTGTCTCCAAATCATGAATTCTACCATAGGCCATTGTGATGGCCTCTTGGAATCTTTTGGCTTCATCATAAACCCCTCTAGGACCAACAGGGTTCACGTTGCCATAATATGTTTCTTTCTGAGGATGAACTAGTGGATCACCATATACTTCAGAAGTAGAGGCAACAATTATAGAAGCTTTCTTTTTAAGAGCTAAACCCAAACAGTTATGAGTTCCTAAAGAACTTACTTTAAGAGTCTGTATAGGTATTTTCAAATAATCTATCGGACTAGCTGGGGAAGCGAAATGAAGGATACAATCTAAATTATCCTCAATATCAATAAATTTGGAAACATCGTGATTAATGAATTCAAACATGGAATTTCTTTCTAGGTGAGCTATATTTTCAAGTCTTCCTGTTATCAAGTTATCCATTCCTATAACTTCATGACCATCAGCCAACATTCTGTCGCATAAATGCGATCCAAGAAAACCGGCGGCACCAGTAATAAGGACTTTTCCCATATTCTACTTTTCTACTAATTTCCTACCTATACTAGAATAGTAAATACCCTTTCCTTCCATCTGATCCAAGTCATATAAGTTACGTCCATCAAATATCACAGGTGCCTTCAAGCTTGATTTAATTTTTCCAAAATCAGGAGTTCTAAAAAGTGGCCACTCTGTAGCAATAACCAGAGCATCGCAGTCTTGTAAACAGCTATATTCATCCTCAGCATAAGAAACTTTATCACCTAATAAAGCTTCCGTATTCTTCATGGCTTCTTGATCATATCCGTTAATAGAAGCACCAGCTTCCAGAAGTTCCTCAATAATGTAGAGCGCTGGAGCTTCTCTAATATCATCTGTATCTGGCTTAAAAGCAAGGCCCCAAATTGCAATTTTTTTACCCGACAAATCAGCGCCAAAATAATCTTTAATTTTACCTACAAGCAGCACCCTTTGTTTCGTATTCACTTCTAAAACTGCTCTTAAAATTTTAAAATCGTGGTTTTCATCCATCCCGGATTTCTGCAATGCTTGAACATCTTTCGGAAAACAACTTCCCCCATAACCAATTCCAGGAAATAAAAATCGCTTTCCAATCCTATTGTCGGTACCCATACCAATTCTCACCATATCAGCATCTGCGCCT
Source organism: Flavobacteriales bacterium (assembly GCA_013214975.1). Lineage (NCBI taxonomy): Bacteria > Pseudomonadati > Bacteroidota > Flavobacteriia > Flavobacteriales > Flavobacteriales bacterium. Next base: position 3,501 of record JABSPR010000287.1, on the reverse strand, counting down.
ACTTTCTCGCAGTAATTTGCAACTTCATTCATGAAAGTAATTTTAGTAGCCAGAAACGCATTTGCTGCATACTTTGTTAATTCTGCACTTTTCTCATCCATAAATATGATAGGGTTTCCTTGTCTAACGTAAGGACGATATAGCTCTCTCATTACAGCATTTGCTCTATCAGAAGAAGATCCAATTACCACTCTATCTGGTTTCAGAAAATCATCTACTGCAAACCCTTCTCTTAAGAATTCTGGATTTGAAACAACATCAAATTCAACTTTGGAATTTGCACTTATCGCGTTGCAAACCTTTTCCGACGTTCCAACAGGAACTGTACTCTTATCTACTACAATCTTGTATCCTGTAATAATCTTACCTAATTCATCGGCAACGTTTAAAACATATGACAAATCCGCAGAACCATCTTCACCCTGCGGAGTAGGCAATGCAAGAAAAATTATTTGAGACTGATCAACAGCTTTCTTTAAATTCGTAGTAAATGCCAATCTGTTTTGCTTAATATTTCTCTCAAACAAAACCTCCAAATGGGGCTCATATATAGGGATAACTCCAACTTTTAACTTTTCAACTTTAGCTGAATCAATATCCACGCAAATTACATTGTTACCTGTATCAGCAAGGCACGTACCTGTAACCAATCCTACATATCCCGTACCAATAACCGCTATATTCATATTACTTTGTAAAATAATTTTTAATTGTGCTTACGATATAATCAAGCTGCTCTTCATCTAATTCTGTACACATCGGTAAAGACAAAACACTTTTAGACAATGCCTCAGAGATCGGAAATGCATTATTTACACTGCCCCCATTTTGATAAGCTTTCTGCAAATGAAGAGGCACCGGATAATAAATCATACTTGGAATACCTTTATCGGTAAGTTCTTGTCTTAATTCGTCTCTATGCGACCCTACGTTTAACGTATATTGATGGAAAATGTGCGTTCTATTAGGAATTCTTTTAGGTGTCACTACCTCCTCAATTTCCTCTAAAGCCTTATCATAAAAGGCTGCAGCCGTTTGGCGAGCCTCTATATACCCCTCCAGTTTTTTCAACTTAATGCACAATATGGCTGCTTGAATAGTATCTAAGCGTGAATTAACACCTACAACTTCATGATAATACTTCTCTTTCGATCCATGATTAACAATCATTCTAATGGTAGCTGCCAATTCATCATCACTTGTAAAAATTGCACCTCCATCCCCATAGCCACCAAGAGATTTTGAAGGATAAAATGAAGTTGTACTAATGGTTCCAATACTACCTGCTTTTTTTGTTGAACCGTCCGAAAAAGTATATTCAGAACCTAAAGCTTGTGCATTATCTTCGAGAATAGCAATATTCTTATTATTCGCCAATTTCATTAACGGTTCCATATCCACACATTGACCAAATAACTGAACAGGAATAATGCACTTTGTTTTATCTGTAATTGCCTTTTCGACTTGTTCCAAATTCATCAGGTACGTATCTGGATCAACATCAACAAATACAGGTTTTAAACGAAGCAATGATATCACCTCCGCTGTTGCAATAAAAGTAAAAGGCACTGTTATTACCTCATCACCTGGCTCTAATCCCAAAGCCATTAAAGCAATCTGAAGAGCATCTGTGCCATTACCACAAGGAATACAATATTTACAGCCTATGTACTCTGCAAGATCTGTACTTAACGTTTTTACCGCAGGGCCATTAATGAAAGCACCAGAATCAATAACCCCCAATATTTCATTACTTACCTCTGACTTAATTTTCTGGTATTGCCCTACTAAGTCGACCATTTGAATATCTCTCATATGAAAACGTTTCTATTCTTTATGAATGAATAGCAAATATAGCTAATTTTACTACTCGAGTAGCTGCAATTTAACTACAAATAAGCCGTTATTCCAACTTGCTTTACAATGAACATTCCTTATTCAATAGTACTACTTATTTCCATTTACTTCCTTTTGAGAGAAAACCAATGTCATGCTCAAATGAATGTAAAGGATACTACCATAAATGCATCTATGCTTGGAATTTCTTTTGGATACCATTCTCCACAGATGGACCTATCTGACCGTTTTCTTCCGAACATGATGGTGGGAGGAAATTACATGTATAAATTTAGCAGTAACTGGATAATAACAACCGAAGCCAATTTCTTTTGGCGAGACTCGGTTAAAACAAACGACATTCTTGACGATATTTTAAATTCACAAAATCTGATTTTCAATAAGAATGGTTCTATGATTGAAGTTTTATTGTTTGAACGTGGTATTAATGCATATCTCGGTGCAGGAAAAATATTCCCGCTTTTTGGACCGAATAAAAATTCGGGCATCATGGTAACGACAAGAGTTGGATATTTACAACATAAAATTCTTCTCCGTATTATGGGAACTGATGTTGTTTCGCTAACTGAAGAAATCCAAAAAGGATATGACCGATTCTCCAGTGGCATTTCGGCAGGAGCATTTCTAGGTTATCTCTATTTAGGAAACAACCGAAGAAGTAGTTTCTTTATTGGTATTGACTTTCTCTATGCCAAAACGATAAACAGACGAGGCTATAATTACGATGAAATGAGTTACGACTTAAAAAAACGTGATGATGCCTTATTAGGTGCAAAAGCTGGCTGGATTCTTCCTTTATACAGAAGGGTGGCCCGAGAATATTATATTGACTAATATATCAAATGAGAATTGCGTACAATTTTATTTTACTCATAGCCCAAATTGGCATTCTCATTGCGGCACTTTTTAATAGAAAAGTTTCTCGATGGCAGGAAGGTCGAACTAATCTTTTTATAGAATTGAGTGATAAAATAAGTTCTGAGGATAAGACAATATGGATGCACAGCGCATCTCTCGGTGAATACCAACAAGGCAAACCTGTTCTTGACCTTTTAAAAGAAAAATTCCCATCCTATAAAATCATTATTACTTTTTTCTCATCGTCAGGGTATGATGTTATCAAAAAACAAAATGTCTCAGATACTGTTTTTTATATGCCTTTGGATACAATATCTAATGTCAGGCGTTTTTTAGATATAGTTAACCCCACTCTCGTACTATTTGTGAAATATGAATTTTGGTTTAACTATCTACTTGAACTTCAAAAAAGGGCCATTCCAACTGTTTTTATTTCTTCAATATTCCGAGATCAACAATACTTTTTCTCATGGTATGGAAAATGGTTCTTAAATATTTTAAAAAAAACAGATTACTTCTTTGTACAAGATGATACTTCAAATAAATTATTGGAAAAACATGGATTTAACAACTCAATTATAACCGGAGATTCTAGATTTGACAGAGTCCACAAGCAAGAACAAAACAAAAAACCAGTCGGAATAATCGTTGCCTTTAAAGCTAATTCCAAACTACTGATTGCAGGGAGCACCTGGAATAAAGACATAGAAACTATTTGCGATTTTATTAATCAGGATATAGAAAACTTAAAATTCATAATCGCCCCACATGAAGTAAATACAGAAT
>JABSPR010000286.1 GCA_013214975.1 Flavobacteriales bacterium | reverse complement strand
TATATCATCGTAATTTTCTATTTCTTCTGTTCGAGAATGAAGTTCTTGGGAAAGGGATCCCTCTTCAAAAGCGGCATCTCCAGCGAAGGTGGTTGAAACATCATCGATATAGTCGGTAAAAGTTGTTCGCCAAGCAAATTCAGCGCCGAATCGGTGTATTTTTCTATATGTATAATAAAAACCAAATCCCTGTGGAATGGTAAGCCCGAATTTACTGTATTCTTTGTCCTGCGCTTCAGTTCTCAAAGGGCGCAATTCGTGCCATTTATTATCATATTCTGTTCTGGCTTTGGGGTTGTGCATAAAAACACCGAGTCCAAGAAATACATAAGCCTTAAAATCTAACACGTACCTTCCAGTACTACCTATGTCATTTATGCCGAAAAAAACGAGTTCTAATCTCGATGTTAATTCATATATGTCATTTCTGAAACTTAAATTTCGAGCTGCTCTTTTCATGCCAGGATCAGAGTACTTGTGAAATTCTGTAAGACTGTCTGCGCCAGAAATCCTGACATAGTCGAAGTGAAGTGATGTAGAAATTAAGGGAGTGAATTTGTACCTGAATAGTCCACCAATAGCTAGATTAGACTGAGATAATTTTAAGTCTCCGATAAAAGCTTTCCCCGTCTCTGCATTACCACCTATTTCACCTAAATAATTAGAGACTCCTAATGTGAGCCCAACACTACTGTTGTATTGACCAAACCCAGTAATAGGTAATAGGAATATTATTAGAAAAAGCAAATTTTTCCGCATAAGATCAAAGGTAGAATAAATCAAGTCTATAAACAACAACAGATTAAGTTTTGATCGATCGATAAAATGAATAAAAATCCGCCTCTATATCGTAAGTTTTAACTAGAAATATAATTATTACTTTCGTTTCGTATATAAGGTTTCATTTTATTTTAATTGATTTTTGGCAACAAATAAAGTATCCTCTCTTTTAGGGATTAAATACCCCGTTATTCAAGGAGGAATGGTATGGTGTAGCGGCTGGCGATTAGCCTCTTCCGTTAGTAATAACGACTGTCTTGGTTTGATTGGTTCTGGTTCAATGGATCCTGATCTCTTTCAGTATCATGTGTCGAAGTGTAAATTGTACACCAAGAATCCTTTTGGAGTGAATGTGACTTTATACAGTAAAGATGTAGAAGATAAAATTGAAATAATATTAAAGGAAAAAATAGATATTGTTTTTACTTCGGCTGGAAATCCTGATTTATTTACAAAACGTCTTAAAGAAGAGGGGGTTACTGTTGTACAATTAGTTGCTAGTACAAAGCAAGTATTGAAATCAATAAATGCGGGAGTTGATGCGATCGTTGCTGAGGGATTTGAGGCAGGTGGGCATAATGGATATGATGAAACAACGACGATGTGTTTAATTCCTGCGGTTAAAGAAATAACAGATCTTCCAATAATAGCCGCTGGTGGGATTTCAAATGGAAGAGGTATGTTAGCGGCAATGGCTTTAGGTGCGGATGGAGTTCAGCTCGGTTCTGCGTTTGCTGTTTCTGAGGAGTCTTCTGCTCATCCAGAATTTAAACGCGCAATGATTGAAAGTAAAGAAGGGGATACGACACTTTCTTTAAAGGAAATAAATCCTGTAAGGATGATTAAAAATGATTTTTACAAGGAAGTTGTGAAGGCGGAAAAACAAGGTTCCTCTAAAGAAGAATTGATTTCTTTGTTGGGTAGAGGTCGTTCCCAGCTTGGTATATTTAAAGGAGACTTGCAGAATGGTGAATTAGAAATAGGTCAAGTAATTTCGAATATTTCAACTGTAAAACCTTGTAAGGAGATAATAGAAACTTTATTAAAAGAATATGAATTAGGGAGAAGTCAGCTTTCTTCGGATGAATATAAATATGATTGATTTTGAAAAATTTGAGCTTGAAAATGGCTTGAGAGTTATTGTGCATCATGATGATTCAACTGAACTAGTAGCTCTGAATTTATTGTATGACGTTGGTGCGAGAGATGAGGATGAATCCAAAACGGGTTTTGCACATCTGTTTGAGCATTTAATGTTTGGTGGATCGGTAAATATTCCGGATTATGACAAGCCATTAGAAATGGCTTGTGGTGATAATAATGCATTTACAACCAATGATATAACAAACTATTACTTAACCATACCTTTAAGTAATATCGAGACGGGTTTTTGGCTCGAGTCTGATAGGATGCTAAGTCTGGCGTTCTCTGAGAAAAGTTTGGAAGTACAACGCCAGGTGGTAATTGAAGAATATAAGCAGAGGTATTTAAATCAGCCATATGGAGATGACTGGTTATTGTTGCGCCCAATGGCTTATAAAGTACATCCTTATAAATGGCCAACGATAGGCGAAGATATTAAACATATTGAGGAGGCTACAATGGAAGACGTTAAGGCGTTTTTTAATAAGCATTACTGCCCGAATAACGCCATATTGTGTGTTGCTGGAAATGTTAGCGTTGAGCAAGTACAGGCATTATCCGAAAAATGGTTTGGTCCGATTCCCAAGGGCTCAATTGAGGCCAGGAATATCCCAATGGAGCCGAAGCAAACTGAAAGTAGATTGCTTAAAGTAGAGCGTGAAGTTCCTGCTGATGCCATTTACAAAGTATATCATATGTGCAAGAGAACCGATTCTGAATTTTATACAGCGGATTTAATGTCGGATATTTTGTCTGGCGGCAGATCGTCACGTTTGTATGTCGAGTTGCTAAAAAAGAAAAAAATGTTTAGTGAAATCGATGCCTATATATCTGCTGATTCGGATAATGGGTTATTTGTATTTAGTGGGAAATTGCATAAGGGGGTTGGTATGGAAGATGCAGACCGAGCTATCGAAGAGGAGATTGATAAGATTAAAAGCACATTGGTTTCTGAAACAGAGTTGTATCGTGTTAAGAATAAGACAGAGTCTATGCTGGTTTTTCAAGAAATAAATCTTTTAAACAAAGCAATGAATTTATGTGCGCATGAATTGATGTGGGGCGCGGATAAAATTAATGATGAGGCGGGTAAGTATTTGGCCGTAACTCCAGAGAGTATTAAAATAGAGGCAAATAAGATTTTCGCAAAAGACAATTGTTCTACTTTGCATTATTATTCAAAATAAATGGTATTAGACAGAATAAATCAACCGGCATTTAGTATTCCAGAGAATATAGATTTAAAAGGGCCATTAGAAAGAGAGCTGGATAATGGTATTCCTGTTTATTCATTTTATTCGGATAAGCAAGACTTGGTTAAACTTGATTTTATTTTCAATCTTGATTATTCAGTGTCTAAACTGCCTCTCGTTACGTCTTTAGGAAGTATGATGCTAAATGAAGGAACCGAGAGAATGAGTGCCGTAGAAATAGCAAATGCTATTGATTATTTTGGTTGTTTTTTAAGAACAGGATCAACACGAGATAGTGCAGTAATTACTTTGTATAGCCTGAATAAACACTTAGAGAGTGCTTTGCCTATTGTTGAGCAGATCCTGAAAGAGTCTAGATGTCCTGAAAATGAGTTGACAACAGTGGTTAATACGGAAAAGCAGAGGCTAGCTATTAAAATGGATGAGGTTGATGTTATCTCGCAGCGGGAATTTAATTCAGATATTTACGGAAACACGCCCTACGGTTATCAGGCTAACGAACACGATTATAATGCTATAGTTCGAGATGACCTGATTGGTTATTATTCTAAAATTTATAAGTCTTCTAATTGTAAAGTAATTCTTACTGGTAATATTCCAGAAAGTACTTTTCGTTTAGTCAATAAATACTTTGGTGGTTCTGATTGGAGCGGTAATGCGTTGACAACGAACTCATTTGAGATCCCTGTATTTAGTGAGAGTAGGAGCCGGAAAATACTAAAGAACAAGGCTGTTCAGTGTTCTATTAGAGTAGGGAAGCAAATGATTAATAAAACTCACGAAGATTTTATGAAATTACAGATATTAAATACTGTTCTTGGTGGTTTTTTTGGATCTCGTTTGATGTCGAATTTGAGAGAAGATAAAGGATTGACTTACGGAGTTTACTCAGCATTAAGTTCTTTTAAAAATGGTGGAAGTTTCTTCGTTACCTTAGAAACAGGAGTAGAGAATAGTGCAAAGGCGTTGGATGAAATTTATAAAGAATTGAAACGTTTAAGAGAAGAAAAGATTGGGATCGGTGAATTAGAATTGGTAAAGAACTATTTATCAGGAGAGGTTTTGAGAAGTGTAGACGGTATTTTTTCGATTTCAGATTATTATAAAGGACTCATGACGTATGGTTTGGATGGTGATTATCTAGCCAAAGTAATGGGGTGTATTCGAAATGTTACTTCGACGGAATTGAATGATTTAGCAAATAAATATCTTATGGAAGATTCTATGCATGAGGTAGTTGTGGGTTAGTTATGTTATGAGGATAAAGCATGTAGTAATTTTTATTGGATTACTTGCATTAAGTTTTTCGAATGCGAAAAGTGCTGACTTGGAGTGCCTTTCAGTTGTGGATGTCTCGAATGTTTATCTTAACTGGGCCCTATCTACTGATACCTGCCAACAATTTAATAGTTATAAAGTTTACGGTTCAGAAAATCAGTCCGGACCTTATCTTCTAAAGAGTGAAATTATCGACTATTCTGTAGGTTCAGTAAATATTAACTTGTTTCGAACTGATTCTATTTCTTATTTCTTTTTTATTCGTCAGAGTGCTACGTGTGGCGGAGTTACTACGAATTTGGATTCTGATACGCTAAGTTCTATTGTCTTCGAATTGGAGCAATCAAATGAAGGGGTTGCAATTCTTAATTGGTCGAGTATTAATACTTCTGGTAATAATGTATCTGTCGATTATAAAATTTACCGGCGATGGCAATTAAATAACGGCCCTTATGGGGCCTGGCATATTGTAAATACGGTAACTCAGTTAAATTATACAGATACCAACATGGCGTGTGGTAGTAATGTTGAGTATAGGATTGTGGTTGGTGATTCGGCTACATGTGTTTCTTCCTCTTTTATTCAACAAGATTATTTTACGAATCTATTGGCTCCCAATGCACCAGTTATCGACAGTGTTAGTGTGG
>JABSPR010000285.1 GCA_013214975.1 Flavobacteriales bacterium | reverse complement strand
TTGAAAGAAAATAATATAGAGGATGCCATTACCGAGATTCGAGGGGAAGGTTTAATGATTGCCATTGAGTTGAAAGAACCTTGTGCAGCAGTTCGAAAAGAATTGTTGTTTGAGCACCAAATATTTACTGGAGCATCATCGAATAAAAATGCCATTCGTTTATTACCTCCTCTTTCTGTTACGAAAGAAGAGTTAGATTATTTCGCAGATAAATTTATTGCAGTTTTAACCAATACTTTGGTAAAATGAAAACGTTCAAATCAGTTTTAGACGGAGGGGATCTTAATGCTTTGGTGCAAGAAATTATTGCCATCAAAAAGGATCCTTACGCTTTTAAACACCTTGGTGAAAATAAAACGCTTGGGATGATTTTTCTCAACCCAAGTTTACGAACTCGTTTAAGCACACAAAAAGCAGCGGAAAATTTAGGAATGAAAGTCATCACTCTTAATATGAATGACGGCTGGCAATTGGAAATGGAAGACGGAACTGTGATGAACGATAACAAAGCCGAGCATGTACAGGAAGCGGCTGCAGTTGTTGGGCAATATTGTGACATTATCGGATTGCGATCGTTTGCCGAATTACACAACCGAGAAGAAGATTACGCGGAAGCGATTTTAAATAAATTCATCAAGTTTTCTGGCGTACCAATGGTGAGTTTAGAATCTGGCACACTACACCCATTGCAATCCTTAGCAGATTTAGTAACTATAGAAGAATTCAAAAAAACAGCTCGCCCCAAAGTAGTATTGAGCTGGGCACCTCATCCGAAGGCATTGCCACAAGCAGTTCCTAATTCGCTTGCCCAATGGATGTCATCTACAGATTTCGATTTTGTAATTGCGAACCCAGAAGGGTATGATTTAGATCCTCAATTTACTGAAGGAGCAAGTATTTTACACGATCAAGAATTAGCGCTTTCCGGTGCCGATTTTGTTTACACAAAAAACTGGTCGAGTTTTTCGGATTACGGCAAGGTACTTTCTACTCCAAAAAACTGGATGATTGATGAACGAAAAATGGATTTAACTAACGATGCAAAATTCATGCACTGTTTACCTGTTCGTCGTAATGTAGTAGTTAGCGATGCTGTAATTGATGGCTCAAATTCGATTGTAATTCCTCAAGCTGCAAACCGAGAATTTGCAACACAGGCGGTACTTAAAAAAATGCTGGAAGCCTTATGATGGAAACGCTATACATAATAAAAATTGGCGGCAACGTAATCGATGATTCAGATGCGCTGGCTAAATTTTTAGCTGATTTCGCAGAGATCCGAGAGAATAAAATCTTGGTACATGGCGGCGGAAAGATTGCCACAGAGATGGCTAAGCAAATGGGTATTGAAGTTCAAATGGTTGAAGGACGACGAATTACCGATAAGCCAATGCTAGAAGTTGTAAAGACCGTTTATAGTGCGTTAAATGCATCAATCGTTGCACAGTTAAATGACAATGATTGTAAAGCTTTTGGTGTAAAGGGAAATGCACACAACATTATTGAAGCACACAAACGAGAAGTTAAAGACATCGATTACGGATTCGTGGGTGATGTGGATAAAGTAAACCCCTCTCCTGTTTCGATGTTAATTAACGACGGGCATTCGCCTGTTTTTGCTCCTCTTACAAACGACGGAGAGACTATGCTTAACACAAACGCAGATACGATCGCTTCTGCTTTGGCTGTGGGTATGGCGAACGATTTTGACACCAAATTGGTGTATTGCTTTGAAAAGAAAGGCGTATTGAAAGATGTAAACGATGAGACCTCTGTGATCGAGGATATCTCAACCGAAACATACGAGCAATTAAAAGCAGATAACATTATACATGATGGGATGATTCCTAAAATGGATAACTCGTTTAATGCCATTAAAAAAGGTGTTAAGGAGGTATGGATTTGCCATTCCGAAGAATTTAAAACAAGTATTATTGATGGTGCACAACACGGAAGTGTTTTACACGCATAGCTTAAAATTATGAGCCACGAAAAATTAAGTAACGATGCCATAGAGCTTCTACGATTACTAATAAGTATTAAATCTTTTAGTAAAGAAGAAGACAAAACGGCCAATGTGATAAACGCGTTTTTAAAGGAGCGAGGTATTGAAACCCATACAATGAAAAACAATGTTTGGGCGTTTAACAAGCATTACGACAAGAGCAAGCCAACGGTATTATTGAATTCTCATCACGATACGGTTTTACCTAACTCTGGATACACATTCGATCCGTTTACTCCTTTCGTGAAAGATGGTATTCTTTATGGTTTGGGTTCAAATGATGCTGGTGGATGCTTGGTTTCACTGATATCTACCTTTGTCTATTTCTACGAGCGAACAGACCTTAACTACAACTTTATTATTGCAGCAACAGCTGAGGAAGAGATTTCTGGATTAGACGGGGTTGAATTGATTTTGCCAGAATTGGGAGACATCGAATTTGCAATAGTTGGTGAGCCTACACAAATGCACTTGGCTACTTCCGAAAAGGGATTGATGGTATTGGATTGTGTTGCGAAAGGTAAATCTGGACATGCTGCGCGTGAAGAAGGCGAAAATGCAATCTACAATGCAGTTAAAGACATCGACTGGTTTACATCGTTTGTTTACCCGAAAATTTCAGATTCTTTCGGACCTGTTAAAATGAGTGTTACCATGATCGAAGCGGGATCGCAGCATAACGTGGTGCCAGATCATTGCAACTTCGTAGTTGATGTTCGTGTAACGGATGTATACAACAACGAAGAGATATTAGAGGTAATTCGAGAAAATGTAAAGTGCGAGATTAACCCTCGTTCGGTTCGATTACGTGCTTCATCTATCGATCATAGTCACCCGATTGTGCAAGCAGGCCTGGCATTAGGTCGTGAGACTTATGGCTCTCCTACTACTTCCGACCAAGCATTGATTGACGCACCGTCGTTAAAATTAGGACCTGGAGATTCTGCGCGATCGCACACGGCAGACGAGTATGTTCATTTACACGAAATAAAAGAAGGCATCGATTTATACATTCAGATGCTCGAAAAAATAGTATTGTAGTTATGGCTAAGATTTGGAAACGAGATTTTGATGTAGATAAAACGATTGAGGAATTTACAGTAGGTAAAGACCGAGAATTAGATTTATTATTGGCCGAGTACGACATCTACGGTTCGTTGGCGCATATCCAAATGTTGGAAAGCATCGACTTGCTTACAGCAGATGAATTAAGCATCCTTCAAATAGAGCTTAAGAATATTCTTAAGATTGTTAAGGCTGGTGACTTCGTAATTGAAGATGACATTGAAGATGTGCACTCTCAAATTGAAAGTGACCTTACCACAAAGCTTGGCGATGTTGGCAAGAAAATTCACAGCGGCCGATCTCGAAACGACCAAGTCTTAGTGGATCTTAAATTGTTTATCCGTGCTGAAATTCAGCAATTGGTTGAGAACACGAAAGTGTTGTTCGATACATTGATTTCGTTGAGCGAAGAGCATAAAGAAAAATTGATTCCAGGCTTTACGCATCTACAAATTGCGATGCCATCTAGTTATGGTTTATGGTTTGGTGCTTATGCCGAAAGCTTAGTAGACGATTTAGAAATGATGTTGGCTTCTTTCAAAATAGCTAACCAAAACCCACTTGGTTCTGGAGCCGGTTATGGATCTTCTTTCCCGTTAAACCGTCAGATGACTACCGATCTTCTTGGATTCGCTGCGATGAATTACAACGTAGTTTACGCTCAAATGGGACGAGGTAAAACAGAGAAAAGCGTAAGCTGTTCTATGTCGTTTATTGCAGGCACATTGGGTAAAATGGCAATGGACATCTGCTTATACATGAACCAGAACTTTGGTTTAGTTTCTTTCCCAAAAGAGCTTACTACTGGTAGTAGTATTATGCCACACAAACGTAATCCAGATGTATTCGAATTGATCCGTGCAAAATGCAATAAGCTAAATGCATTACCGAATGAGATTAACATGATAACCAGCAACCTACCTTCTGGTTACCACCGCGATTTACAATTGATTAAAGAAAGCTTTATGCCTGCCTTTGATGAATTGAACAGTTGTTTGGCAATTGCCAACCACATGCTAAAGAACATCATCGTTAACGATAATGCTCTAGTCGATGATAAATACACCAATCTATTTACGGTAGAAGAGGTGAATAAGAAAGTACTTGGTGGTTTACCGTTCCGTGATGCTTACAAAGAAATAGGCGGCCAAGTTGACAATGGAACTTTCTCTGCAGAAAAAAACGTGAATCACACACATGCAGGAAGCATAGGCAATTTATGTAATGGACAAATCACGGCTCGAATGGATCACCTAACTGGTCAGTTTGGGTTTAAAAAGATTGAGAAGGTACTTGGGGAGTTGGCTGGGTAGGCTTGAAATACAAATTACATCTTCGAAATCTCAGAGAACATTTTCAACTGCATCTTAATTGCCTTCTCCCTCTTCCCTTTAATTAATGTGTGATAGTATGTTAAGCCTTTAGCCGGGTTATAGATATATACTTCTCCCAATATCATCTCTGAAGTAGCCATTGTTGATGGTTCATACATTAATAGGTAAACATCTTCTTGATTT
>JABSPR010000284.1 GCA_013214975.1 Flavobacteriales bacterium | reverse complement strand
TAGGTTTCGAATAGGCCGTGATAGGAATAGACTCAAAAGAAATTCTCTTTTGATCCATTTGTATTTCACAAGTGTTATCTATATCTAGTTTTGTTGATGTTGTATTAATGATTAGACCACTATTGCTAATTTGGACAACCTTGGAGATTCTTTCTTTTGGATAAAGAATATCGATTGGAATATATGGGATTTCGAGTTTCATCATGGCATATATTGCTACCATAGTGTTAGCGCTTTTATGACCGTAAATGATTACTGGGTACTTTAAGTTTTCGAGATTGTTGGCTTCAAATAGATCACATAACTTATTTACTTGTTCAATGAATTGTTTCCATGTTAGAGAAAAATCATCTCCAATAACTGCCAACTTTTCTTGATTGCTACTTAAGTCTGTAAAATCCTTCTTACTAAAATCGAATTTCATTGTTACAATATTTTTCCGCTGAAGATATAAATAGCGAAGGCAATAGAATTAAACATAATAAAAATGGATATCGCTTTTGTGATTTTAGGATTAATTTTCCCAAATATAACATCACGTTTGTTCTTTTTAGATAGGTAGTCGTAGTAATTATGAATTACAGAGTAACAGGCAAACAGGATGCCAGATAATATATAGTGTCGCTCAAATCCGTTCCAAAATCCCATGAGTAGAAAGGTTGAAAATAGAGCGATATTTTGCCGCTGAATTGAATTAAATAACTTCCGGGTAACTAAATTTTTGAAGATTGGTTTGAAGAAGTAATCTCCCAGCCAGTCACCTAATGATTTATGCCATCGTTTCCAGAAATCTTTGGGGTTTACTGCAATGAACGGATTGTTAAAGTTAATTGGAACTTCAATTCCAATCATATTCCCAAAACCGATTGCTAGCAATGAATAGCCCGCGAAATCAAAAAACAGATAGAACAAATAACTATACATATAAGAGGCATGATAGTAAATTGACCCATCATCAATTAAATGTGCAATAAACAACCGATGTATACTTTCAGCGATAATAAATTTGTACAATAACCCTTTAATAAAATTGCTTATGCCTTGAGAGAAAAGCTCAGAAGATATGTTATCGTATCCTTTGTAAGTGTCAGCTTTGAAACGCTGGTATCTATCAATCGGACCTATTAGAAGAGTGGGGACAAAAGCACAAAAATTAAAGAAATCTATTAACCCAATTTTTCCAGGATTTTTTCTCTCGTCGATGTAAAGTCCTATCACTTTAAAAACCAAATATGAAAGACCAGCTATTTGAACAATAGAGGCTGCAGATATATTCTTGTTATTTAATATTTTCTCAGGGTATGCAATGGTATACTTCATAACTATCATGGGAGCAGAAAGGATTACCATCGGAAGTATAATGTTGTTGTAATTATAATATTTCCTCAGTGCAATAAAGGCTCCATATAAGTATAATATTAGAATTCCCAGATGGATTGGCTTCGGGAATAGAATAGCGATGTATGATACAGAAACTATTAATAATAATATTCTGTATGGAACAATCCGTTTAGCAAGTTTTCTGGCTAACACAAATAAGCCTAATGCCAATATAAAATAAATGAAGAAATCGGAGGATGTAAAGGGAAGAGTTTGGTTAAAGTCCATTATTAAAATTGTTGGTAGACGAATTCTACTTGAGACTTTACTTTTATAACATCAGTTGGGTGTAAAAATTGATCGATATCTACAACATATAAATGGATATAACCGATTACTAAAAGAAAGTAGATGATTGTATGGGTCAATATTTTTTTCCTATCGATCATAATATTCTTTTTCTAAAAACTTATTGATTTTCATCCATCCATAATTGCCCAAATGCATTATATCCTTTAAAGTTCCTGGCTCATATTCTTCTTTGCTTGAAACAAATAAATTTAAGTAGGGTATTTTATTTCTGTCAAGCTCTTTGGTTAATTCAAGCATTAATGAACCTAGGTTATCAATATTTTCATAGTAATATGGATTTAATGGCTGAATAACAAAGGAGCAGTTGACGGATTTACTGGTCAACAGCTTCACCACCATTCGGAAATCTTCTAGCTCTCTATTGTTTGCTATGTCTACATCTTTAACTTTCCCAACTTTATGTGTTCCATTTTTACGAAGTATGTATTTGTTATAATAGTCATCATTCACATATATTTTATTGGAAGTGACACTTGACAAGAACTTCTCTTGTACCTGTTGTAAACTCTGATTTTTGGCACGTGTATTATTCCATTCGGAAATTGTCTTCAATTCTGTTTTATAAGTTACTTTTTGAAGTTTGTAAGGCGTTTTGTAAATATTTTCAGATAAATAGGAGTTCAATCCTGCAATTGATATTGTAGGTAAATCATCAAGGTATATTTGTTTTAAATAAGCCATGGAGTGCGATATTTGTCCATAATCTTTTTCGTGATTGTAAATGTATTTCCCAACTTCTATCTTGAGTTCTCGATCGATATTTGGATTTTCTAATATTCGACTGAGGAAATTTGGTCTGACAAATTCAATAAATGCCTCTGAATTGGTTCCTTTGGTTTGAAACCAACCAGGGCTAATGAAAATGGATATTTTTGAATTTTCTAAATAATCATGTGCCGCCAATAATTCACATAAGATGCTAAAATGTTGATGATATCCATGTCCAATTCCTAAAGTGGGAATACCAACAGAATCAGGTAAGTAGTGGTAAGAACAATAATTAGATTGATTAAATTCTGATGAGCCAAATAGCGTTAGCTGGTCTCTGCTTTTTATAGAAGAAATCAAATCTATTTCTGCTTGGTCTCCAATTTTAAAGTTTGTATAATATCCTCTGGATTTATCCTGCTTGCCTTCAATTAATACGTTCGTGTACGTAATGACATCATCCTCGTTTGTTATAAAATGTTCCATAATGGGAAACCCAATACAAATTAGAACACAAGCAAAAAATAATGGAAGAAGGTGATAGATTGTAATATGTCTAAGCATTGGTAGCTGCCACCTTTTTATTAATAAAATTTATAAGCAGATTTACGGTCTCAAAATTCTCCTCTTTTATTTGTTCAAAAGGAATGTCAATTTTATATTCGGCTTCAATTTCTACAGCTAGCTCTACAATTGTTATAGAATCCAATACCCCGGAGGACCACAATGATTCGTCCAATTTTACTTTGGCAAACGCAATCTCCTCAATTTTTTCGATTAGAAAAACTTCCATAATCATATAATGATACAATCAAAATTACTTTATAATGATTGAATAAATATTATTATTCAATAGGTTTTTTGTTTATATGAATACGAGGGAAAGCTAAAAGGACAAACTAGTAAAGAAACCAGTTTGTCCTATTCTGTGATCTGACCAGGATTCGAACCTGGGACCGTCTGCTTAGAAGGCAGATGCTCTATCCAGCTGAGCTATCAGACCATCTCAATTAAGAGGCTGCAAATTTAACAGCTAAATTCAGTTTTCGGTTACAAAAAGATTATTTTTTTTCTCCCTTTGCTTTAAGGATCTCTTGTGCACAGCGTAACCCCGTTTCCATGGCTCCAAATATCGTAGAGTTGTTGCCATTGTTACTTGCCTCGCCACCGAAGAAAAGCTTGTCACCAACTGGTTCAGCCAATATCTCTCTTGCATTTGGTGTTCCAGCTTCTACACCTTCAGCTCTGTACGTATAGATACCTCTTATGTATGGGTTAGCCTTGTAGTCCATGTAGAAAGAATTCACGAAGTTGTCGGAAGCAGTAGTGCCACCAAAAATAGCGTCGAGTTCTTTAACAATTGTTTCCTCTACGTCTACATCTGGTTGGAGTACGTAATCTGCTCTTTCACCCATTATGTAGCATTGTAGTACATTGCGGTCGTTTACGCCTTCTCTACGGAACATAGCAGGTACCCAGCAACGTGTAGAGTATCCGGCGCCATAAATTTCCCAGATGTCGTCTTTTTCCCAGATAGGCTCTTTAAACATAAGGTACATGCGCATTCCAGCGTCCATGTTTAACTTATTGTATGCTTCCACTTTACTAGCTGGTAGAGCTGGTACGAATTCAATGATCTCACTTTGTAATACACCAGTAGAAACAGTAGACACTACATGGTTAGTAGTATAGGTTTTTCCGGCTTCGTCGGTAACTACAATTGGGTCTTGCGTGTAATCAACCTTAACAACCGGACTGTTGTACTGTATTAACCCTTTGTTGTGTATTGGTTGAAAGTAAAGGGTGTCTAAGAATTGCTTGTAAGGAACGTCTACATAATATACGTTGTGTCCGTACTGAGTAAATCGGTATCCGTCTTTGTCTTCACCACGGGTAATCTTACCTAGTTTTTTACTTGTATTGTGTTGGCTAAATAAGCGATGAAGAGAAGTGCCGTGTGTTCCTGCACCTCTAATGTCTTCTAATAAAGTCCATATAAGGTCTCCTTCGTTTATGCCTTGTAGTTCCAAAATGTCTGAGTAAGACATTGGCTCACCATCGTACTCCATCATCTTATCCCAAGCTAAAAGCGCTTCTTCATAAGTAGGATCGTCTTGCGCATTAACACGTTTGCCATCTTTCATGTAAACAATGTTTTTAAGCTGCATGTGCTTCTCGTTATCGTAGTTGTTCATATTAGTGTAAGGCCAAACCGGAAGTCTGTCTCTATCATCGGTATGGAACTGGTTGTAATACTCAACGCCAATTTCAAATGGATGAAGCACGGTAGAATCCCATCTGTACAAATCGGCATAAATATCAATCGGGTAATGTCCGCTATCTGGTAATATACCAACAAACTGGTTCGCGAAGT